>CBFGOU010000308.1:0-6000 GCA_965650445.1 uncultured Oxalobacteraceae bacterium
GCCACCAACCTCGGCTTCATGGTGATGCCGAACTACCGCGGCTGGGTGGTGGCGGCCTCGCTGACGGTGTGCCTGTTCACCTGGTTCGTCATCGAAAAAACCCGGCTCGGGGCATATTTACGGGCGGGAACGGAAAATCCCAAGCTGGTCGAAGCCTTCGGCATCAACGTGCCGCTGATGGTCACGCTCACCTACGGCTTCGGCGTCGCTTTGGCGGGCTTTGCAGGGGTGCTGGCGGCGCCGATCATCAATGTGACTCCCCTGATGGGTTCGCATCTGATTATCGTCGTGTTCGCCGTTGTGGTGATCGGTGGCATGGGGTCCATTTTGGGATCGATCGTGACCGGCCTGGGCCTCGGCGTGATCGAAGGCTTGACCCGCGTCTATTACCCGGAAGGTTCGGAAGTGGTCGTGTTCGTGGTGATGGTGATCGTGCTGCTGCTGCGCCCCGCCGGCCTGTTCGGCAAAGAAAAGTGAACCGGAGGGAGGATCGATGAACAAGAATCTCGGCTACCTGATTGCCTTCGCGCTGGCGCTGGCCGCTCCCTTCATCGCCTACCCTGTGTTCCTGATGAAGCTGCTGTGCTTCGGCCTGTTCGCCTGCGGCTTCAATTTGTTGATCGGCTACACCGGTTTGCTGTCGTTCGGGCACGCCGCGTTTTTCGGCGCCGCCGGTTATGCCACCGGGTATGCGCTGACTTCGCTCGGTCTGCCCACCGTGCCGGGGATTGTGCTGGGGGTGGCGGCCAGCGCCCTGATCGGCCTGGTGATGGGCGCGCTGGCCATCCGCCGCCAGGGCATTTACTTTTCCATGATCACCTTGGCGCTGGCCCAGATGGTGTATTTCGCCGCCTTGCGCGCGCCGTTTACGCACGGCGAGGATGGCTTGCAGGGTGTGCCGCGCGGGACCTTGTTCGGCCTGGTCGACCTGCGCAATGACCTGGCCTTGTACTACGTGGTGCTGGCCATCGCCATCGGCGGCTTCGCCCTGATCGTGCGCACCGTGCATTCGCCGTTCGGCCAGGTGCTGCGGGCGATCAAGGAAAACGAGGCGAGGGCGGTGTCGCTGGGTTACGACGTCGACCGCTACAAGCTGCTGGCCTTTGTGCTGTCGGCCGCGCTCGCCGGCCTGGCCGGCGCGACCAAGACGGTGGTGATGGGCTCCGAGACGCTGACCGACGTGCACTGGGCCATGTCCGGGCTGGTAATCCTGATGACCCTCGTCGGCGGCATGGGCACCGTGGTGGGGCCCATCCTGGGCGCCTTCATCATCATTACCCTGGAAAACAAGCTTGGCGACCTGGGCAATTTTCTCGCCTCGGCCACCAAGGTCGAGTGGTTCGCCACCCTGGGTGATTCGGTCGGCATGGCCACCGGGCTGATCTTCATCGCTTGCGTGCTGTTGTTCCGGCGCGGCATTGTTGGCGAGATCGGCGCCGCCATTGCGGCGGCGCAGCGGCGTAGCTGAGCTATAGCGCGGCGGCGTAAATTGCCAGCGCGTCGTCGCGGGTGACGGTGCGCGGATTGTTTTGCAGCAGGCGGGTTTGCAGCATGGCGGCGTCGGCCAGACCATCCAGGTCGCTTTCGCGGATGCCGACCTGTTCCAGCGACGTGGCGATGCCGGTGATTTTCGCCAGCTGTTGCATGGCAACGACCAGCGCTTCGGCGCGCGCTTCCACCGTTCCTTCCACATGCGGCACGATGATGCCCGCTAATTCCGCATACTGCGTCGCCGCCTGCGGAAGATTAAATTTCAGCACGTGCGGCAGCACCAGCGCATTGGACAAGCCATGCGGCACGCTAAAGCGGCCGCCGATCGGATAGGCGAGGGCGTGCACAGCCGCGAGCGGTGCGTTGGCAAAAGCCTGGCCGGCGTAGCAAGCGCCGAGCAGCATGGCCTGGCGCGCGTTCAGGTCGCCGCCGTGTTCGCAGGCGGTCAACAGGTTTTGGCTCAGCAAGGCCAAGGCTTTGCAAGCCAGCAGATCGGACAGCGGATTTTTGTGGTGGCGGCTGGTGTAGGCTTCGATGGCATGCGCCATCGCATCGATCCCGGTGGCGGCGGTGACCAGCGGCGGCAAGCCCAGCGTCAGCTCGGCATCGAGAATCGCCAGGTCGGCGAACATCTGCGGCGCGACGACGGCCGACTTGCCGGTCTCGCCGGTGCTGACGATCGCGATATTGGTGACCTCCGCGCCGGTGCCGGCGGTAGTGGGAAGCTGTACCAGCGGCAGGCGCTGGCCGATGATCTTGCCGTTGCCGATGATTTGCCCGAGCGCCTGGGTGCTTGCGTACTGCACCGCCACCAGCTTGGCCACATCCATTGAACTGCCGCCACCAAAGCCGACGACCAGGTCGACGTCTTGCTCGCGGGCGAAATCGGTGGCGTGCCGGACGATGCCTTCGGGCGGATCGGACACCACGCCCGAATACACGTGGACGGCCATGCCGTGCAGTTCCAGACTGCGCTGCGCCGCCTCCAGCAATCCGCTGGCCAGCAGGTCGCCGTCCGTCACCATCAGCACCCGGCGGGTACGCGGGAACAGGTTGGCGACGTGCATCCCCAGCTGCGCGGCGGCGCCGTTGGCCGAAATCAGATGGGGAACTGTGCTGAAGCGAAAACTGGCGGTCTGTGTCATGACGCTGCTCCAATGGATTGCCTTAGAGCTTACACCAAATTGCACTTTGAAAACATTCTGGCTGTGAACGGACTTTGCTGCCTTTTCGTACAATGGAAGGCTGTGTCTGCTATGGGGTGGCTATGTTCGATTTTGTTTTGCTCGGTTGCGCGGCATTTCTTGCCGGCCTGGTGGATGCGGTGGTCGGGGGTGGTGGCCTGATTCAGATACCAGTGTTGTTCTCGGTTTTCCCAAAAGAGGTGCCGGCCACGCTGTTCGGCACCAGCAAGCTGGCCGGGGTGTTTGGTACCAGCGCGGCTGCGCTGAACTATACCCGGCGCGTGAGCGTCGCCTGGAGTGCGGTCATCCCGGCGGCAGTCGCGGCCTTTCCCTTTGCCTTTGCCGGCGCCTACACGGTCTCGCGTGTGCCTGCGGGTTTCGTCCGCTCGCTGCTTCCCTTCGTTTTGCTGGCCCTCGCCGTCTACACGTTTCGCAAGAAGGACTTCGGCAGTATCCATGCGCCCGCCCATTCCGGGATGGCCGAGAGGCTGGCGGCGCTCGGAGTAGGGGCCGGCATCGGCTTCTACGACGGCTTCTTCGGTCCAGGCACCGGCAGTTTCCTGATGTTCATGTTCGTCCGTTTCTTTGGCTTCGACTTCCTCAGCGCGTCGGCATCGGCGAAGGTCGTCAACGTGGCTTGCAATGTCGCGGCGCTGCTGTGCTTCGGCTATGGCGGCCACTTGCTCTGGCAACTCGGTCTGCTGATGGCCGCTTGCGGCGTGTGCGGATCGCTGGTCGGTACCCGCTTGGCCATGAAGCATGGCACCGGATTTGTCCGCAAACTGTTCCTGATCGTCGTTTCCCTGCTCATCGTAAAGACCGGCTACGACGCGTTTATCAAGTAAATTGTTCCACGTGGAACGTATTGTCTATACAAATCAGCGCCATTGTTTCACGTGGAACGCACGTCCCCGGGCTGTTCCACGTGAAACAAAACATCTCCCTCAGAAGAGTCAGTCACCCCAAAAGACTCTATAATCTGACCTTAACTCCTCGCCTCACAATTCCATCATGCTATTTCCAACAGATTTTGACGTCATCGTCGTCGGTGGCGGCCATGCCGGCACCGAGGCAGCGCTGGCTTCCGCCCGCATGGGGCGGAAGACTTTGCTCCTTACTCACAACATCGAAACCCTCGGCCAGATGTCTTGCAACCCTTCCATTGGCGGGATTGGCAAGGGCCACCTGGTCAAGGAAGTGGATGCCATGGGCGGCGCCATGGCCATCGCCACCGATGAAGCCGGCATCCAGTTTCGTATCCTGAACTCGTCCAAAGGTCCTGCCGTCCGCGCCACGCGCGCCCAGGCCGACCGCATCCTGTACAAGCAGGCCATCCGCTCGCGCCTGGAAAACCAGCCGAACCTGTGGCTGTTCCAGCAGGCGGTCGACGATTTGATGGTCGAGGGCGACCGCGTGGTCGGCGCCGAGACCCAGATCGGTCTGCAATTTCGGGCCCGCGCAGTGGTGCTCACCGCCGGTACTTTCCTTGACGGGAAGATCCACGTCGGCCTGCAAAACTACTCCGCGGGACGGGCCGGCGACCCGCCAGCCATCTCGCTGTCGGCGCGCCTGAAGGAACTCAAGCTGCCGCAAGGCCGCCTGAAGACGGGTACACCGCCACGGATCGACGGCCGCAGCATCGATTTTGCCGCCATGACCGAGCAGCCCGGCGACCTCGATCCGGTGCCGGTGTTCTCCGTCATGGGCACCACCGCCATGCATCCGCGTCAAGTGCCGTGCTGGGTGACGCACACCAACCAGCAAACCCATGACATTATCCGCGGCGGCCTGGACCGCAGCCCCATGTACACCGGTGTCATCGAAGGGGTAGGGCCGCGCTACTGCCCGTCGATCGAAGACAAGATTCACCGCTTCTCGGCCAAGGAATCGCACCAGATTTTCCTGGAGCCGGAAGGCTTGACCACCAACGAGTTCTATCCGAACGGCATCTCCACCAGCCTGCCTTTCGACGTGCAGCTGGCGCTGGTGCGCTCGATGAAAGGCATGGAAAACGCCTTCATCCTGCGTCCCGGCTACGCCATCGAATACGACTATTTCGACCCGCGCGGCCTCAAGGGCTCGCTTGAAACCAAGGCGATCAAAGGCCTGTTCTTCGCCGGCCAGATCAACGGCACCACCGGCTACGAAGAAGCCGCCGCGCAGGGCATGCTGGCCGGAATCAACGCCGCGCGCATGGCACAGGAGCGCGACGCCTGGGTACCGGGCCGTTCGGAAGCCTATCTGGGCGTGCTGGTCGACGACCTCACCACACAGGGAGTGGCCGAACCTTACCGCATGTTCACCAGCCGCGCGGAGTACCGCCTGAGCCTGCGCGAAGACAATGCCGACATGCGCCTGACCGAAATCGGCCGCCAACTGGGCTGCGTGGGCGATGCGCAGTGGGCCGCATTCGAGGCCAAGCGCGAGGCCGTGGCCCGCGAACTGGAACGTCTGAAGTCGACCTGGGTCAACCCGCGCATCCTCGCCGCGGCTGAATCGGAACGCGTGATTGGCCAGGCCATCGAGCGCGAATATTCGCTGGCCGACCTGCTGCGCCGCCCGGGCGTCGAGTACGACAAGCTGATGAGCATGTCCGGCAGCGAGGGCCAGAACCTGGCCGGCCCCGGCGTTAGCGATCCCGCAGTGCGCGAACAGATCGAAATCCAGCTGAAATACGCTGGCTATATCGACCGCCAGGCCAAGGAAGTGGAGCGCCACGAGCACTACGAAAACCTCAAGCTGCCGCCCGATTTCAACTACCTCGACGTGACCGCGCTGTCGATCGAAGTGCGCCAGAAACTCGACAAGCAGCGCCCGGAAACCCTGGGTCAGGCATCGAGAATTTCCGGTGTCACCCCGGCTGCGATCTCGCTATTGCTGGTACATTTGAAGAAACGCGGCGCGAAAGGATTTACCGCCCCAACCGAGGAGCTGGCCGAATGAAGTTTTTCGACCGCCCGGCCCTGGGTCTAGTTCTCGCGGATGGTATCCGGCAAATGGCGCTGGACATCAATCAACAGCAGCATGAACAACTGCTGGACTACCTCGCGCTGCTGTTCAAATGGAATTCGGTCTACAACCTGACCTCGGTGCGTGATCCCATGCAAATGGTCACGCACCATGTGCTCGACTCGCTGGCGGCAGTGCCGGCGTTCAAGGACGCGCGCAATGTGCTCGACGTCGGTGCCGGCGGGGGATTGCCGGGCATCGTCCTGGCCATCGCCCGTCCGGATATGAAAGTGTCGCTGATCGACACGGTGCACAAGAAAACCGCTTTCCTCACGCAGGTGAAGGCGGAGCTGGGCCTGGCCAACGTGACGGTGTA
>CBFGOU010000309.1:0-5975 GCA_965650445.1 uncultured Oxalobacteraceae bacterium
TCGACGGCATGAAGCGCGTCTCGCACGTGACCGACGCCACCGACTGGCGCGTCGAGTATCCGTTCGTGGTGCTCACGCCCGATACCGAAGACGAGATGGCCGGCCTGGTCAAAGGCTGTATCGAACTCGGCCTGACCATCATCCCGCGCGGCGGCGGCACCGGCTACACCGGCGGCGCCATTCCGCTGACGCCTCTGTCGGCCGTCATCAACACGGAAAAGCTGATCGACCTCGGCAAAGTCGAAATGACCCGCCTGCCCGGCGTGGACCGCGATTACGCCACCATTTACTCGGGCGCCGGCGTAGTCACCAAGCTGGTATCGGACGCGGCCGACGCGGCCGGTTTCGTGTTCGCGGTCGACCCGACCTCGGCGCACGCCTCCTGCATTGGCGGCAACGTCGCCATGAACGCGGGCGGCAAGAAAGCCGTGCTGTGGGGCACCGCGCTGGACAACCTCGCCTCGTGGAAAATGGTCGACCCCAACGGCGACTGGCTCGAAGTGACCCGCATTGAACACAACCTGGGCAAGATCCACGACGCCCCGGTGGCCAAGTTCAAGCTCGAATGGACCCATCCGAACGCCAAGGGCGAAGCCAAGGGTGAGCCGTTCAAGACCGAAATGCTGAACATCGAAGGGCGCCGTTTCCGCAAGGAAGGCCTGGGCAAGGACGTCACCGACAAGTTCCTGGCCGGCCTGCCGGGCATCCAGAAGGAAGGCACCGACGGCCTGATCACCTCGGCCCGCTGGATCCTGCACAAGATGCCCAGGCACGCCCGCACCGTGGCGCTGGAGTTCTTCGGCCAGGCGCGCGATGCCGTACCGTCGATCGTCGAAATCAAGGATTACCTCGACAACCTGCCGTCGAAAGGCCCGCAGTTCGCCACCGTGCGCCTGGCCGGCCTGGAACACCTGGACGAGCGCTACCTGCGCGCGGTCGGCTACGCCACCAAATCGAAACGCGGCGTGCTGCCCAAGATGGCGCTGTTCGGCGACATCGTCGGCGACGACGAAGACGCGGTAGCCATCGCCGCATCGGAAGTGGTGCGCCTGGCCAACACCCGCGTGGGAGAAGGCTTCGTGGCGGTCAGCCCCGAAGCGCGCAAGAAGTTCTGGCTCGACCGCGCCAAGACCGCGGCGATCGCCAAGCACACCAACGCTTTCAAGATCAACGAAGACGTGGTGATTCCGCTGAACCGCATGGGCGAGTACACCGACGGCATCGAGCGCATCAACGTCGAACTGTCGATCCGCAACAAGCTCAAGCTGATGACCCAGCTACGCGGCTTCATCGCCAGCGGCCATCTGCCGATCGCCAAGAGCGACGACAACGCCGAGCAGGGCATCGGCAACGCAGAAATGCTGGGCGACCGCGTCCAGCACGCCGAGCAATTGCTGGAACAGGTGCAGGCCCGCTGGACCTATCTGCTGGCCAACCTCGATCAGCCGCTGGCGCAGGCGCGCGAGACGCTGCAGCAACTCGGCCTGGATGGGCTGTCGGCAACGTTCGACGCCCGCCTGGCCAGCCAGCCGAACGCCACCGTCTTCGACGTGATCCAGGACCGCACCGTGCGGGTGTCGTGGAAGCAGGAAATCCGCGCCCAGCTGCGCCAGGTTTTCAGCGGCGCGGCCTTCAAGCTGATCCTCGACGAATGCACCGCCATCCACCAGCGCGTGCTGCGTTCGCGCGTGTTCGTGGCGCTGCACATGCACGCCGGCGACGGCAACGTGCACACCAATCTGCCGGTCAATTCGGACGACTACGAAATGCTGCAGGATGCCCACGAAGCCGTAGGCCGCATCATGAAACTGGCGCGTTCGCTGGACGGGGTCATTTCGGGCGAGCACGGCATCGGCATCACCAAGCTGGAATTCCTGACCGACGAGGAACTTGGCGACTTCCGCGACTACAAGCTGCGCATCGACCCCGAAGGCCGCTTCAACAAGGGCAAGCTGCTCAACCTGCCGGAATACGAAGCCGACCTGCGCAACGCCTACACGCCATCGTTCGGCCTGATGGGCCACGAATCGCTGATCATGCAGCAGAGCGATATCGGCGACATCGCCAACAGCATCAAGGATTGCCTGCGCTGCGGCAAGTGCAAGCCGGTCTGCACCACCCACGTGCCGCGCGCCAACCTGCTGTACTCGCCACGCGACAAGATTCTCGCCACCTCGGCGCTGCTCGAAGCCTTCCTGTACGAAGAGCAGCCCCTGCGCTGCGTGTCGATCAAGCATTGGGAAGAGTTTGAAGACGTGGCCGACCACTGCACGGTATGCCACCGCTGCGAATCGCCATGCCCGGTCAACATCGACTTCGGCGACGTGTCGATGAACATGCGCAACCTGCTGCGCAA
Organism: uncultured Oxalobacteraceae bacterium; assembly: GCA_965650445.1. Lineage (GTDB taxonomy): Bacteria > Pseudomonadota > Gammaproteobacteria > Burkholderiales > Burkholderiaceae_D > Telluria_A. Next base: position 2,357 of record CBFGOU010000309.1, read on the forward strand.
GATGAACAAGCAAAGCTTCAAGCCGGCCCACAAGGCGGCCATGTTCTTCCTGAACGCCACCGACCCGGCCACCATCAACGCCACGCGCAAGGTGATGACGGACGTGGGCATGAAAGCCCAGCGCGTGGCCAACAGCGTGCTCAAGAGCTTTGCCAAGGAACAGTCGAAGGCGCCGCCGCCGACCACGGGCAAGCCGCCGGTGCGCGAACAGGTGATCCACTTCATCAATAAAAAGATGCCGGGCAACCTGCCGAAGAAGACCGCCCGCGCGCTGCTCGACATCGAAGACGACAAGGTCATCCCGATCATCCGCGATCCCAAGCAGACCACGGCCGACACCGAAGCCGTGTTCTACTTCCCCGGCTGCGGCTCGGAGCGCCTGTTCTCGCAAGTCGGCCTGGCCACCCAGGCGATGCTGTGGGAAGTCGGCGTACAGACCGTGCTGCCGCCGGGCTACCTGTGCTGCGGCTATCCGCAGCGCGGCGCCGGCCAGTACGACAAGGCCGACAAGATGATGACGGACAACCGCGTGCTGTTCCACCGCATGGCCAACACGCTCAACTATCTCGACATCAAGACCGTGCTGGTCTCGTGCGGCACCTGCTACGACCAGCTGGCCACGTACGAGTTCGAGAAGATCTTCCCCGGCTGCCGCATCATGGATATCCATGAATACCTGCTGGAGAAGGGCGTCAAGCTCGAAGGCGTCAACGGCACCCGCTACATGTACCACGAGCCCTGCCACAACCCGATGAAGCTGGGCGACTCGGTCAAGACCGTCAACGCGCTGGTCTCGACGGTGGACAACGTCAAGATCGAAAAGAACGAGCGCTGCTGCGGCGAGTCGGGCACCTTCGGCATTTCGCGTCCCGACATTGCCACCCAGGTGCGCTTCCGCAAGGAAGGCGAAATGACCAAGGGCGCCGACAAGCTGCGCGCCGACGGCTTCGAAGGCGACGTCAAGATCCTGACCAGCTGCCCGTCGTGCCTGCAAGGCTTGACGCGCTACAACGACGATGCGGGCACCACGGCCGACTACATCGTGGTCGAGATCGCCAAGCACCTGCTGGGCGACAACTGGCTGCCGGATTACGTGGCGCGCGCCAACAACGGCGGCATCGAGCGCGTGCTGGTATGAGCGACTGCGAACTGTGCAATCTGGCCATCGAGCCGGTCTACCGGGATGACAAGCTGGCCGTCATCCTGGTCGACGATGCGGCCTATCCCGGTTTTTGCCGGGTGATCTGGAACGAGCACGTGAAGGAAATGAGCGACCTGTCGCCGTCCGACCGCATGCGCTTGAACGATGCGGTCTGGCACGTCGAGCTGGCGCTGCGCGACGTCATGGCGCCGGGCAAGGTCAATGTGGCAAGCCTGGGCAACATGACGCCGCATCTGCACTGGCACGTGATTCCGCGCTTCGCCGACGATGCGCATTTCCCCAATCCCGTGTGGACGCCGGCCGTGCGCACGACCGAAGAACCGATCCTCGCGGCGCGCCGCGCGCTGCTGCCCAAGCTGGCGGCGAGCATCGCACGCAGGCTGGAGCAGGCATGACACCGACCGCGCTCACCGTGCACCAGCAATCGCGTGTGCTCGACATCGCCTTCGACGACGGCAGTGCGTTTTCGCTGCCGTTCGAACTGCTGCGCGTGTATTCGCCCTCCGCCGAAGTGCGCGGACACGGGGCAGGGCAGGAAGTGCTCCAGCTGGGCAAGCGCGCGGTCGGCATCGGCGATATCCAGCCGGTCGGCAACTACGCCGTCCAGCCGACATTCACCGATGGCCACAACACCGGGCTCTACACTTGGGAGTATCTGTACAAGCTGGGCAAGGAGCAGGCAACGCTGTGGGCCGAGTACATGGCCAAGCTGCATGCCGCCGGTTTTGAAGGCGATAGCGGGCGCGAGCCGGGGGCCGCCATCAAGGGCGCGCCTACCGCTGCCAAGGGCTGCGGCCACCAGCACTAAGCCGCTTCCGTTCGCCAACACATTCATCCTGAGCACGATTGACGCCAATCGTGGTCGCGTCCTTGCATGGTCTGTACTGTGCTGGTTCGATCGTCCCGGGCTTGCTGGTATCCGACGTGAAACGGATTCCGTTTGAGAGAATCCCTCTTGCGGACTAAATTGGACACGATGATTCGCTTTTCGCTTGCGCGGACAATAAGCGGCGCGGCAGCCTCGCGACCGCCGGTTTCGCAATCTGATATTGCATTGGCAAATTTTTCATGTCAGCATGCATCAACTTCCACGTGACAAGTATCTGGAGTTCATATGACTACATATTTACCAGCTTTAATCTGGCTGCTTTCGGGTGTGGTTTGCCTCAGCATCGCCAAGCACCGCCACGTAAAACAAACGACTATCAGAGCAATGCTGGTAGCCCTGCTAGGCCCGGTTGCAATCCCCTGGGTGCTGGTCACAGCGCCAGAGAAATTCAATCAAGCCTAACCTCCTTCCTGCTGTCCAGTTTCCCCCGGCTTTGAGCCGCTCTACAAGACGTTTCCGCGCTCCGGTATTTCAATCGCGCTACGTCAGCAATGTGGCCATTGCTGACGTACACTAAACGAGTGTGGCTTGCACATGCGACAGCTATAATGCACGCAACCCAACGTGCAAGCGCAAACAATGACCAACACCACGCATTTCGGCTACAAGACCGTCTCCGAGGACGACAAAGTCAAGGAGGTCGCCAAGGTATTTCACTCCGTCGCGGCCAAATACGACGTCATGAACGACCTGATGTCGGGCGGCCTGCACCGTCTCTGGAAGACCTTCACCATCGCCAACGCCGGCGTGCGTCCCGGTTTCAAGGTGCTCGACATCGCCGGCGGCACGGGCGATCTGGCCAAGGCCTTCGCCAAACAGGCCGGCCCCAGCGGCGAGGTCTGGCTCACCGACATCAACGAATCCATGCTGCGCGTCGGCCGCGACCGGCTCTTGAATAAAGGCATGGTCACCCCAACCTTGCTGTGTGACGCGGAAAAGCTGCCCTTCCCGGACAATTACTTTGACCGGGTCAGCGTCGCCTTCGGCCTGCGCAACATGACGCACAAGGATCAGGCGCTGGCGGAAATGCGGCGGGTGCTCAAGCCTGGCGGCAAGCTGCTGGTGCTGGAGTTCTCGAAGGTAACGTCCGTCTTGCAGAAGCCCTACGATGTATATTCGTTTTCAGTGCTGCCCTGGCTGGGCCAGAAAATCGCCGGCGACGCCGACAGCTACCGTTATCTGGCCGAGTCGATCCGCATGCATCCGGACCAGGAAACCCTCAAGTCCATGATGGAAACGGCCGGCCTGGAACGGGTCGAGTATTACAACCTGACGGCAGGCGTGGCGGCGCTGCACACCGGCATCAAATTCTAGAATCAAAGGTATATGAGCATGAAAAAATTCTTGGCAAGTTTGATGATCGCCGTGACTGCGCTGTCGATGGTGGCCGAGGCGAGCGCCCGCCCACTGGGTGGCGGCCGCTCGATCGGACGCCAGTCGACCAACGTGACGCGCAACGCCGCGCCGGCCCCGATGCAGGCGCCGATGCAGCAGGCCCAGCGACCGGGCATGGCGCCCAATACGCCGGCCGCGCCGGCGCCGCGTCCAAGCCCATGGAAAGGCATCCT
>CBFGOU010000310.1:0-5959 GCA_965650445.1 uncultured Oxalobacteraceae bacterium
CGTGGCCCGGCGGCTGCAGGGGGCGGTGCGCGACGTCGACACCGTGGCGCGCCTGTCCGGCGACGAGTTCGTGCTGGTCCTGACCAACCAGCCCTCGCTGCGCTTTACCGTCAACATGACCGAGCGCTTGCGCCACAGCCTGTCGCAGCCGGTGCTGGTCAACAACGTCGAGATCGCCGCCAGCGCCAGCATGGGCGTGTCGATCTTTCCGCACGACGGCGCCTCGCCGTTCGAACTGGTGCGCGCAGCCGATGCCGCGATGTACCACGCCAAGGGCCAGGGCAAGAGCGATATCTATTTCTTTTCCGAGGATATGAAGACCACGTCCGACGCCAAGCAGCGCCAGGAAATGCAATTGCGCACGGCGCTGGAGCGCGAAGAACTGTTTGTGGTGTTCCAGCCGCGCCTTTGTCTGCGCAGCGGCCGCCTGGTGGCGGTCGAAGCGCTGGCACGCTGGCTTCATCCGGAGCAAGGTTTGCTGCTGCCTGGCGAATTCCTGCCGGACGCCGAGGAAAACGGCCTGATCGTGCAGATCGGCGAGCGCGTGCTGGACGGCGCGTGCCATCTGCTGCGCGAGCTGCGCAGCAGGCAGCAGGACGAGGTGTCGGTGTCGGTCAATGCCTCCTACCGCGAATTCAGCCAGCCCGGCTACCTGGACCGGATTGCCGCCAAGTTGAAACAGTTCGAGGTGCCGCCCGAACGCCTGGAAGTGGAATTCAAGGAAGACGACCTGGTGCGCAATCTTGAGCTCAGCAGTGTGCTGGCGGACGGCCTCGGCCGCCTGGGAATCCGCATGGCGATCGACAATTTCGGCGACGGCGTCACCAGCCTGAGCTATCTGCACCGGCACCGCGCCGCGCATATCAAGCTCAATCGCCAGGCCCTGCTCACCATCGGCCACGGCAGCGAGGAAGAGGCGCTGGTCAAGACCCTGATCGATATCGGCCACGACCTGCGCATCGGCGTGGTGGCCCAAGGCATCGAAACCCTGGACCAGCTCAATTTCGTCACGGCCAGCGGCTGCGATGAAATCCAGGGCCGCTACGTCAGCGAGCCGCTCACGCGCGATGGCTTGCGCCGCCTGATGGCCGGCGGCTTGCCCGCTTGAGGACTGCAGCCCAGGGCTTGAATCCGGCGGCCTGTCGCAAAACCCTCGCCAAGCGGACCGGCATGGCCTAAAGTTGCGGCATCCCAAGCTATCCGGACCGAGTACATGCAAGCCAGGAATGCCCTACAACAATCGTTCGCCGCCCTGCTGGCATCGCTGCATCGCGCTTTCGATGCGGTTGCCACGTGGGTGACGCAGCTGTCGTGGTGGAAATTTTTCGTATTCGCGGCCGTGACCCTGGTGGCCGCCTCGATTTTGCAGACCGAACTGTTTTCCGGTTCCGGCGACGATATTCTGATCGGCGCCGACGGCGCCGGACGCAAGGATAAGCCCGAGGCCGACATCGTCATCGACGACAGCGGCATCCATTTCAACCCGCGCAAGCCGAAGCGGCCGGCCTTGCCGGCCCTGCCGGCCCCGCCGGAGCCGCCCGCCCTGCCCGAGCCACCCCATACGGCCGCCATCACCAGTGGCGACGAAGTGCACATCGACCTGCCGCCCCAGATCGGCGAGGAATTGTCCAACGCCATCGAGGCGGCGGTGGAAAACAAGGCCGAACAGAAAGTCAGCGCCTATCACAAGCAGGCATCGACCTGGTTTAAAAGCTTCGTGTCGCTGCTGGTGCTGGCCTTGTTCGCCACCAAAGCCCTGGTCGGAGGCAAGAAGCGCGCCGAAGCGGAAACCCAGACCGCCAATGCCGCCGCCGAGCGCGCCTCCATGCAGCGCCAGCTGTCGGAAACCAGGATGCAGATGATGCAAGCCCAGGTCGAACCGCATTTCCTGTTCAACACCCTGGCGTCGGTCGAGTACCTGATCGAAACCAATCCGCCGCGCGCCTCGGCCATGCAGCGTAGCCTGATCGCCTATCTGCGCGCGGTGCTGCCGCAAATGCGCGACAATGCCGTTGTCACCAATCTGGGGCGCGAGGCCGACATGGTCAGCGCCTACCTGAACCTGCTCAAGATGCGCATGGAGGAGCGGCTGGAAGTGGAGATGACGATTCCGGAGTCCCTGCGCAATGCGGCCTTTCCGCCGATGATGCTGCAATCGATGGTGGAAAACGCCATCAAGCACGGGCTGGAGTGCAAGGCTGAAGGCGGCAAGCTGAAAATCGTGGCTGAAGCGGTGGGCACCAGCTTGCGCGTGACGGTGACCGACAACGGCGTGGGTTTCGGCGTGGTGCCGAGCGATGGCACCGGGCTGGGCTTGCCGACCATCCGCGAGCGCCTCAAGCTGCTGCATGGCGACCAGGGCCAGCTGCACATCGCGGCCAATTCGCCCAGCGGCGTGATCGCCACCATCGAGGTGCCATTCCAGCCGACGACATCGTAAGCCGGTATTGATAAATATCTAGTATCATTGAATAACTGGCACTTAATCCATCCGGGTACGATTCCATGCCTACTGCAATCATTGCTGACGACGAAAGACTGATGCGCGACCAGCTGCGCATGCGCCTGACCCAGGCCTGGCCGGACCTGGAGGTGGTAGGCGAAGCCAAAAATGGCGAGGAAGCCATCGCCCTGGTCGACGAACTCAAGCCCGACCTGACCTTTCTCGACATCCGCATGCCGGGCAAGACCGGCATGGAGGCGGCGCGCGACATCGGTGCGCGCAGCCAGATCGTGTTCGTCACCGCCTACGACCAGTACGCGGTGGAAGCGTTCGAGCGCGGCGCCATCGACTACGTGCTCAAGCCGCCCGAGCTGGAGCGCCTGACGGTGACGGTCGAGCGCCTGAAAACGCGGCTGGACAAGCCGCGCGCGGCGGCCGCCGTGGCCGAAAGTGTCACCGCCATGCTGTCCCAGCTGGCCGAAAAGATTGCCGCGCCCAAGCCGGCCTACCTGCAATGGATCCAGGCCAGCATCGGCCAGGACTTGCGCATGATTCCGGTGGAAGACATTCTGTTCTTCCGTTCCGACGAAAAATACACCTGCGTACAGACCGACAAGTTCGAAGCGCTGATCCGCAAGCCCGTGCGCGACCTGGCCGAGGAACTCGACCCGGCCCTGTTCTGGCAAATCCACCGCGCCACCCTGGTCAACGTCAACGCCATCGAAGGCGTCACGCGCGACATCCGCGGACGCCACCTGGTGCTGATCAAGGGGCGCCCTGACAAGCTGGAAGTGAGCCGCAGCTTCCTGCATTTATTCAAGCAAATGTAGATCCTTTGCGCGCCCCTCCATGCCCGCTTGTGTCGCATCAAGCCCTTAAACATCTGGTGCCGCTATCATCGCGGCTGGCCGTGCATCCGCGTGGCCGTCAACGGCAGGTGCGCACCATGACGTCCAAGCGACCTTCCCGCTACCGCAACTGGAGCCCGGTGATGTTCGTGCTCGGCTTCGTTGGCGGCCAAATACTTTCGCGTGCCATGACCACAAACCGCTGGCCACGCTTCGCCCGCAGCCACAGCCGCGACATCATCCAGAACGCCAGCGAAGCGATCATTTCCACCGACGAAGCCCACACTATCGTGCTGGCCAACCCTTCCGCCGCCGCCATGTTCTCGACCACCATCGAGGCCATGCAGGGCAGTCCGCTGGCGGACTACATCTCGCCGCTGCCGGCCGCCGCCGGCGACAGCGGCATGGCGTTTTTCGGCGACGGAACCGGCCGGGTCGGGCGCCGCGCCACCGACTACGCCGTCAACGGCATGCGCGCCAACGGCGAAACCTTTCCGCTGGAAGGGTCGATTTCCAGCGTGCTGGAAAACGGCAAGCCGGTCTACACCATCATCCTGCGCGACGTGACGGAACGGCTGCAGGTGCAGGAAAAACTGTCGCGCTCGCATGCGCAGCTGCGCCAGCTGTCGGCCGCCCTGCAAACGGTGCGCGAGGAGGAACGGGCCCACATCGCGCGCGAACTGCACGACGACCTGGGCCAGTTGCTGGCGGCGCTGCGCATGGACCTGACCCTGCTGCAAAAGGCGTCGGTGGGCGGCGACACCGGCACCCGCCTGATCAACACCATGGAAGACAATCTGCTGACGGCCATCACCTCGCTGCGCCGCATCGCCACCAACCTGCGCCCGCGCGCGCTCGACGAGGGCGGCCTGTTCTTCGCCCTGCAAGGCTTGCGCGACGAGTTCATCGCGCGCCACGGCATTCCGTGCGCGCTGTTCGCCGACGAAGCCGAACTGCGCCTGGACGACGCGCTCAGCACAGCCATTTTCCGCATCGTGCAGGAAGCGCTGACCAATATCGCACGCCACGCCGGCGCCTCGCACGTGACCATGTATCTGTACCGGCTCGACGGGCAGCTGCTGGTCTCGATCCGCGACGACGGCAAGGGCATCAATGCCCAGGACATGGAAAAATCGCAGTCGCTGGGCCTGATCGGCATGCGCGAACGGGTCTGGGGCCTGCACGGCGAAATCACCATCAGCGGCGACGAGCCGCCCGGCACCCGCATCGACATTGTGCTTCCGGTCCCGCCGGAAGCGGCCGAACCCGGGCACGACCATCCCCCCGACCAGCTGCGCGCCGGCTAGGCTTGCGGCCCGGCTTCTCCAGACAGCGGCATGTTGTGGCGACACAACATGCCGCTTTGTCATCAACTTGAAATACTCGGTGGCTATACTTCGCTCGTTTTGTATCAACCACCGCTGAAACAACCTCTCGTTGAAGCAAATTTTTGGAGAAGTCATGCAACGTAAATTCCTTGCGGCCGCCGTGTTCGCGTCCTTCCCTCTCGTCGCCGCAGCCCAGTCGAGCGTCACCCTCTACGGTGTCGCCGACGCTGCCATCGCACGTGAAGACACCGGTGCAACGAATGGCAGCCGTACCGTCGTCAACTCGGGTAACCAGTCCGGCAGCCGGATCGGCTTTCGCGGCGTGGAAGACCTGGGCAATGGCCTGAAGGCAGCGTTCACCCTGGAAGCGGGCGCCAACCTCGACACCGGCACCACCGATACCGCCCTGTTCGGCCGCCGCGCCGTGGTCGGCCTGCAAGGCGGCTTCGGTTCCGTGATGATCGGCCGCGAATACACCCCGGTGGCCGACATCGCAGCACAAACCGATATCACCGGCCAGGGCCTGTATGGCAGCAACCTGAATTCCTTCGGCGCGCTGCGCCTGACCCGCCGCATCAGCAATTCGGTCAACTACAAATCGAACGTCATGGGCGGCTTCAAGTTCGGCCTGGCCTACGGCGCCGGCGAACAGCTGACCGGCCCGTCGCAGAACCTGAAAGGGATCTCGGCCGACTACACCAACGGTCCATTCTACGTGGGCGCCGCTTACCAGACCTTCCAGCGTCTGGTCACTGGCGACGACAAGGAACTGATCGTCGGCGCCGGCTTCAAGTTTGGTGCCGTGGACCTGAAAGCCAGCTATGCCGAAGCCGATCCGGAAGGCGCGAACAACAAGTTCGAGCAGATCAACCTGGGCCTGTCCTACACGCTGGAAGCCAACAAGTTCTTCCTGACCTTGCAACAGAATAAGCTCGACGGCGGCGCCAAGGGTAACGAATGGGGCCTGGGCTACACCTATTCCCTGTCCAAGCGCACCAACCTGTACGCGGCTTACGCCACCATGCGCAACAATGACAAGGCGGTGTTCGGCATCAACTCCGCCTCCACGAACGTGACCCCGCCCGCCGCCGCGCTGGGTGCCGATCCGAAAGCCCTGTCGCTGGGCGTGCGTCACGCATTCTAACCAGCACGCGGACCGCCAGGCCGGCCTTTCCTCTGCAGGGAAGGCCGGCTTTTTTATTTGCGCTGTCCCTGTTAGCTGTGGATGACTCTGACGCCAGCAGCACTGCACAGGAACGCCTCCGGGTTGGCGAGGCGTTGCCGATCGATGGCCCAGCGCCAGCCGCAGTAATTGTCCAGGTAGCGCGTGGCCACGCCGC
>CBFGOU010000311.1:0-5950 GCA_965650445.1 uncultured Oxalobacteraceae bacterium
GCTGTGGCGCGCTTCAATCAGTTTGTTGATTCTTTTATCAGCTCCAATCAAAACGTTTGCCCGTGTGCCTAGAATAGCCAGCAGAAATTACACCGACAGGCCGGGTCCGCTGGCCGATAACAAGAGAGACACTATGAAGACACAGCACACGCACGCCATCTTCCAGCGCACCCGCTGCGCCCACGCCGTCGCCACCGTCCTGTCCCTGCTCGCCGCCAACGCCGTCCTGGCGCAGGAAGCGGCCGCCCCGGCCAAGCAGGAGCCGACCGTGGTGGTGGTCAGCGGTACCCGCGCCTCGGTCGCTTCGGCGATCGACCGCAAGAAGGGCGCCGGCACCGTGACCGATTCGATCGTGGCGGAAGATATCGGGCAGTTCCCCGACAAGAACGTCGGCGAAGCGCTCTCGCGTGTGACCGGTGTGCAGCTGTCGCGCGATTTCGGCGAAGGCTCGCAGGTGTCGATCCGCGGCGTCGCGCCCGACCTGAACCGCATCGAGATCAATGGCATGTCGGTGCTCAGCACCACCGGTGGCGCCGGGCGCGGCGCCGAACTGCGCGAGCTGGCCTCGGAACTGATCAAATCGATCGACGTGTACAAGGGCGTGACCGCCGACATGACCGAAGGCGGCGTGGGCGGCACCGTGGTCGTGACGACCCGCAAACCGCTCGATTTCAAAAAATTCACCATCGCTTCGACCCTGTCGGGCGAGCATTCGACCAGCCGCGGCGGGGTGCAGCCGCGCGCCAGCCTGCTGATCGCCGACCGCTTCTTCGGTGGCGACCTGGGCCTGATGGCCAACCTGGTCTACGACAACGTCCTGACCCAGAACGATTACGCCCGCAACACGTCGTGGCGCTTCCTGCGCGACTGGGATTTCTCGGCCGAGAAAACCGTCGTCAGCCGCGATGCCGCCGTCGCCGCGGTCGGCACCAAGGGCGCCTGCTCGACCTCCGGCCTGACCGCCGCCCAGGTGACGGCCTGCCAGGCCCAATGGAACGATTACTCGCCGCAGATCGCCCGTTACGGCATCTGGACGCGCGACCACAAGCGTTCGTCGGCCGAGCTGACCGCCCAGTACAAATTCTCGGAAAACCTGACGGCCTTCATCAGCCGCACCCAGAACAACCAGGAACAGCGCCTGAACGACCGCAACTTCGGCACCGACCTGTCGGCCCTCACGCGCCTGGGCAACGCCGGCACCGCGCCGGTCTACAACGACGCCACCGCGCTCCAGAGCAAGAGCGGCACCTGCATCGCCGCGCCGGCCACCACCACGCCCGCGGGCGTGGTCGTGACCAATCACCACGTGACCGAATACGCCGTGGGCAGCTGCGTGTACAAGGCCGGCGAGGGCGGGCAGGGCGCTTTCAGCACCTCGGCGCGCGATTTCCAGTTGAAGATCGACTCGGTCTACAACAACGCCGGTTTCAACTATCGCAAGGAGCGCCTCGACCTGTCCGGCATGATCGTCCAGTCCAAGGCGACCTACCACAATGAAACCAACAACATCATCCTGACCCAGAACGCGCCGGGGCTGAAAGTCTCGCTCGACAGCGACAGCGTGCCGCACTTCACCTTCCCGGCCGGCTACGATCCCGAGTCGAGCAGCTCGTACAACCAGATCCAGGTGCAATACCGTCCGATCGAGACCCGGAATACCGAGAACCAGCTCAAGCTCGACCTGAAATACCGCCTGGCCACGCCGTTCTTCACCAAGGTGTATGCCGGCGTGCAGGGCATGAAGACCTCGGCCAGGAGCTATGCGGGCGGTGGCTACATACCATCCACCGGCAGCGACCTGGCTGGCGCCGGCGACGACGTGGTCGTGCCGACCGCGAACATCACCTCCAACATCGTCTACGATCCGCTGTACAAGGGTAGTACCCAGCGCGCCAACGATGGGACGAGCCTGTTGAACCCGAATAGTTCGAACCGCTACGTCAACGCCGCCCAGATGCAGGCGATGATCGACACCATCCGCGGCCGCTCGGCCGGCACCTTCTTCAACGGCTATGACGGCATCTCCAACATTCCGTCGTCGTGGATGACGCCGATGTTCGGCAGCGCCGCGCAGTATTTCGACCTGTCGCATTTCAATTACGGCAACCTGTACTCGGCCGTGGGTTCGGACGGCAAGACGTATCCGCAAATTCCGTCGTTTGGCAACCAGGAACGCATCAAGAGCACGTATTTCCGTGTCGACTTCGAGCAGGAATTGTTCGGGAAAGATATCGACGGCAACATCGGCGTGCGCTACACCCAGACCCGCGACACGTCTTCCGGCCTGTTCCAGAACAAGATCCGCCTGGCCACCTCGACCGGCGGCGTGGGTTATGCCGATTACATCGTCAGCAACGGCGTTGTCAACGTCGACAACACTTACCACGACCTGCTGCCGAGCGTGAACGCGGCCACCTGGCTGATTCCGGACACCCTGGTTGCGCGCCTGGGCTGGGCCAAGGTCATGGCGCGTCCGACCATTACCGACCTGAACCCGGCCGCCACCTGCACCAAGAACAGCGGCCTGGCACAGTTCGGCGGCGACGGTACCGACGATTGCACGGCAGGCAACCCGGCGCTGGAACCGTTCCGCGCCACCAACAAGGACTTTTCGGTCGAATGGTATCCGGGCAAGGATAGCCAGCTCAGCCTGGCGCTGTTCCGCAAGGACATCACCAGCTTCATCCTGGCCAAACAGCTGCGCAGGAACGTGGACCTGTTCGGCGACGGCACGCTGTGGGACGTGAACCAGCCGCTCAACGGCCGTGGCGCCACCACCAAGGGCATCGAGCTCACCGGCCGTACCGCGCTGACCTTCCTGCCGGGCTGGCTGGGCGGTTTCGGTGTGGATGCCAACTACACCCGCATGAGCTTCAAGTATGCGGCCGGCCTGGAGCAGCTCAACAGCCTGGACGGCACCGTGCTGCCGTATCCCGGCATGTCGAGGAACAGCTACAACCTCGGCATCTGGTATGACCGCGACCAGATCAATGCGCGCCTGGCCTACAACTACCGCGACAGCTACTACACCGGCGCGACCGACGTGTCGGGCAATCCGGTGTTCGCGGAAAAGACTGGCTTCCTCGACGGTAAGTTTCAGTATCGCTACAACGATCATCTGAGCTTCGCGATCGAAGGCAAGAACCTGACCAACGAAATCCAGAAGACCACCGCCGGCGATCCGTTCCGCCTGAACGAACTGGCATGGTCCGGGCGCCGCTACTTCGTGAGCATCTCGTACAAGAACTAAGCGCTCGTCCGCATCCGTTTTACTCGACGCTGCTCTCCTGATGGTGTCGACATTTGCACCAGCCGTCCTGGAGGCTGTTTCAGAATGGGCATGGCGTTGTTGCAGCTGCCTTCGTCGCTGCGCCTGGCCCTGCCCATTTTGAAACAGCCTCTTGGCGCGGCTGGTATTTTTTTATCCCGAACCTGGATTCAAATCATGAAGTTTCTCCTGCGTGCGGCGCTGGCCCTTGCGGCAGCGGCCATTCTTCCCCCTGCCATCGGCGCCGGCGCGCCGCCCACCACCTGGGTCGACAAGGACACCGGCCACCGGGTCTGGCGCCTGACGCCCGAGCCCAGTACATCGTCGCTGTATTTCAACTACACTGCCTTCACGCCGGACGGCAAATCGATGGTCTACAACGCCACCGACGGCATCCACGCGCTCGACCTGGCCACCCGCAAGACGCGCCTGCTGGTGCCCAATCACGGCGAGCGCATGGCCGTGCGCACCATCGCGGTGGGCCGCAAGACCAACAGCGTGTTCTTCCTGCGCGACGACCCGGTGACCCGGGTGACCTCGATCCACGCGGCCAGCTTCGACACCGGCGTAGCGCGCAAGCTGGTCGATCTGCCGGCCGGCTACAAGGTCGACAGCATCAACGCCGACGAAACCCTGGCAGCCGGGACCTATGAAGCCGCCGCGGGCGCGGTCAAGCGCAACGACGCTCTGGGCGGCCCGCTCACGCAGCCGGCCAACAAGGGCGAAATGATGGAGCGCCGCCTGGCCGCGCGCATTCCGCTGGTGCTGTTCGCGATCGACCTGCAGAAGGCCAAGGTGAGCGAGATGCTGCGCTCGACCGACTGGATCAACCACCTGCTGTTTTCCCCCACCGATCCCGGCCTGCTGATGTACTGCCACGAAGGACCGTGGCACAAGGTCGACCGGGTCTGGACGATCCGCACCGACGGCTCGCAAAAGACCCTGGTGCACCAGCGCACCATGGCGATGGAAATCGCCGGCCACGAATTCTGGGGCGACGACGGCAAAACGGTCTGGTACGACTGGCAGTATCCAAAGGGCGCGACCTTCTACGTGGCCGGCCGGAACCTGGAAACCGGCAGCCGCACCGCCTATCAGCTCGAGCGCAACGACTGGTCGATCCACTTCAACGTCACGCGCGACGGCACCCTGTTCGCCGGCGACGGCGGCGATTCCGGCCAGGTCGCGCATGCGCCGGACGGCACCTGGATCGTTCTGCTCAAGCCGCAGCCGCTGCTGGCCGATGGCGCCATCAACGAGAAGGACTACTGGCAGCCGGGCGTGTTCAAATCGGAGCGGCTGGTGAACATGGCGCATCACGATTACCGGCTCGAGCCGAATGTCCGCTTTACTCCCGATAAGAAGATGGTGGTGTTCCGCACCAATATGTTCGGTCCGACCTATGTGCTGGGTGTGGAAGTGGATAAGGCTGCGGCCGGCGCGAGCGATGTCATGTCGACGCCTGAACTGGCCCGCAAGTTCAAGCCGCAGGCGCCGACGCCCACGAATGCCGTGCCGGCCGGCTGAGCGTGCTGGTAAGATACGCGCTCGGTTTTTATTGGAGGAACGTATGGGTAAGCAGTTGACGCGCTGGGTAGTGGGCCTGGTTTTATGCTGGTCGGTGCAGGCGCTGGCCGAGCCGGTATTTCATAACCCGCTGGTCAGACAGCGCGCCGATCCGCAGGTAAGCCTGCAGGCCGACGGCTATTACTATTTCACCGCCACGGTGCCGGAATACGACCGCATCGAATTGCGCCGTACCCGTTCGCTGGACGAATTGGGCAAGGCCGCGGCCAAGGTGGTGTGGAAGAAGCATGCCAGCGGGCCGATGAGCTTTCATATCTGGGCGCCGGAACTGCACCGGATCGACGGCAAGTGGTATATCTACTTCACCGCCGGCCGCGCCGAAGCGCATTGGGACATCCGCCTGTATGTGCTGGAAAACAGTGCGGCCAATCCGCTCGAAGGCAAATGGATCGAAAAAGGCCAGCTGAAAACCGAGTGGGAGACCTTCTCGCTCGACGCCACCACCTTCGCCCACAATGGCCAGCGTTATCTGGTATGGACCCAGCGCCGTCCGGAACCGGAACTGAAGGCGACCAATATCTATATCGCCAAAATGGACACGCCGACCTCGATTACCGGTACGCCGGTGATGCTGTCGACGCCCGGGTATGCATGGGAGAAGGTCAAATTCGAGGTCAATGAAGCGCCCGCGGTACTGGTCAGGAACGGCAAGGTCTTCATCACTTTTTCGGCCAGCGCTACCGATGCCAATTATGCCATCGGCCTGTTGACGGCCGATGCCAAGGCCGACCTGCTCAATCCGGCCTCATGGAAAAAATCGCCGCTGCCGGTCTTTAAGACCAGCGAAAAGAATGGCCAGTATGGACCGGGCCACAATTCCTTTACCACGACGCCGGACGGCAAGACCGATATCCTGGTCTACCACGCGCGCAATTACCGCGATATCGCCGGCGATTCGCTGTACGATCCGAATCGCCACACCCGCGCGCAAGTGATTCATTGGCGCGCCGACGGCACGCCGGATTTCGGCGAGCCGGTGGCGGACCCGAAGTAAAAAACCACACTTTCTTGTATTGACTGGCGAAATAGTCAACAATGGCCAAAAATACATGAGGAGTGTTGATGGCAATGATCAGGAAAGCCGCGTCGCGCGCG
>CBFGOU010000312.1:0-5925 GCA_965650445.1 uncultured Oxalobacteraceae bacterium
CGCAGGTTTTTCGAAGTCCCCTATGGCGCGGCGGCGCCGCCCCGCACCAGCCGTTCGCCCAGCCGTGCCACGCACAGCCGCAGCCCTTCCGGCGCGCGCACTTCGAAGCCGAACGGCATGCTGGCCAGATGACCGGCGCACCAGTCCAGGTGGTCGGTATGGCCGCGCAGCACCACATGCTGGCCGGCCTGCTCAAACCAGCCGAAGTCGGCGAAGAAGAAGCGGCTTGCCGTGCTCAGGTCGGTGTGCAGCAGCACCTCGAAGGCGTGCTGTCGCGCCATCTGCCCCATCGAGTCGCGCAGGTAGGCCAGCGGATCGAAGCCGGCCGGGCGCGCAAATACCAGGTTGCGCGGCTCGGCCTTGATGATGCGGTCGAGCCGGAACGAGCGCATGCTCTTGCGCAGATGGCACATGCCGACGGCATACCAGCAGCCGCCGCGGTAAGCCAGCCCGTACGGATCGAATTCGCGCGCCGATTCGGCGCCGTCCGGCGCGCGGTAGCGCAGGTGCACGCGCCGCTGGCCCAGGGCTGCCGAACTGAGGATGACCAGCCAGTCGCCGGCCGCCGGCGATACCGTGCGTGCCATTTCCAGGCGCACGGTCTGATCCACCGCGCGCACGCGCTGCTTGAGCTGGTCGGGCATGATGCGTTCCAGCTTGGCCTGGGCGCTGGCCACCGCCGCCGCCGCGTCCGAAAAGCCCAGGCTGCGCGCGGCCAGCAAGCCCACCGACAAGGCCAGCGCCTCGTCCTCGGTGAACATCATCGGCGGCAGCTTAAAGCCGGGCATCAAGGCATAGCCGCCGTGGCGCCCGCGCTCGGTCGTAATCGGAATACCGATTTCCTCCAGGGTCACGATATAGCGGCGCAGGGTGCGCGCATCCACGCCCAGTCGTTCGGCCATCTCGGCGCCGCTCATGCGGCCGTGGGTTTGCAACAGTTCCAGCACCGCCAGAACCCGTGTTGTTGGATGGTACATATTAAAACATTGGTAGATAAATAGGGCGAAATCTGCCCTGATAGGGCCATATGATAGCGCTGTCCTCGCGAAACCGGGGCCCCGGACTGCGCTGAGGAATGTATTTGCGCGGCATGGGTTCCCGACCAGCCGCATTCATCGTCTATCCGGAGTCACGCCATGACCGCTTTGCACGCGCCCTACCCCATCGTCGAACTGCGCCGTACCGCCGTGATCGCCGGCGGACGTCCCCACTATGCGCGCTATCTGGAAACCTGGTGCACCGAGCCGGATGGCCACAGCGACAGTTTCGCCTACGGACAATTCTTCGAGCGCGACCATGACGACAACTTCATCTCGCTGCGCGGCTACCGCGACCTGGGCGCCCGTGCGGCGCAGCGCGAGGCCGCAGTCGCCCGTGCCCGCGACGAAGTGCTGCAGCGCTACACCGTCGACAGCGATGCCCTGCTGCTGCGCCCCTTGCATGCCGACGCCGCCCTGCCCGCGCTGGGCCCGGTCAACCCGAGTGCCGAGCCGGACGGTGCGCAAGGCCTGGCGGTCGCCCAGCTCTTACCGGTCGCACCCGGCGCGATGGCGCGCTGCGCGGCCGCGGCCGACGCCTGGTTCTCCCGTTACAGCGGACGCGGCATGATCGAAGCGGGCATTCTCACCTCGCTCGACGCCGATGGCCCCGCCTATCTGGTCTGGCTCGGCCTGCTGCGCGACGACAACGCCCTGGACGCCCTGCGCCCCCAATGCGATGCCTGCGCCATGGCATTGGCGCGCGAGGGGCTGCTCGACGGCACACCGGAACTGCTGGTGCTGACGCCGTCGCCGCGTTCACGCCTGCGCTGGGGCCCGCGCACGATTGCCTGAGCATTGCCTTTCGGAATCGAATACACTGGTGCTTTCCGGCTCTCCGATCGCCTTTGCCAGTGCCGCCACCGATTCCACCCGCCATCCGGCGCTTTGTCCTGACCAGTATCGCGTCCGTGCCGCACCTCGAAGCGCTGCTGCTCCTGCGCACGGCGGCGCCGCAAGCCTGGGGGCCGGTGCAAGTTGCCGAACGGCTGTACATCGCCGAGACGGCCGCCAGCGCCCTGCTGCGCGATCTGTGCGCCGCCAATATGCTCGGCGAGCAAGCCGGCATGTTCAGCTACCAGCCCTCGACCGCATTGCTGCGCGAAACCATCGACCAGCTGGCCGACCTGTATCCCAGGAATCTGGTCGCGATCACCCATCTGATCCATTCACGCATCGACAGGCAGGCCCAGCATTTTGCCGATGCATTCCGCTGGCGAAAGGACTCATAATGGCCGAAGCCATCTATACCCTGTGCACCCTCACCTCGCTGGCCTGCGCCTGGCTATTGCTGGGCAGCTTTCGCCGCAAAGGCCATCGCCTGCTGTTCTGGAGCGGGCTGTGCTTTTGCGCGATGACGGTCAACAATATCTTTTTATTGCTCGACAAGCTGGTCTTTCCCAACATCGACCTGCTGCCGGCCCGCCTGATCAGCGCGCTGGTAGCGGTGTCCCTGCTGCTGTACGGCCTGGTCGTGGAAAAGGATTAAACGATGAACCAAATATTGGCAGGCGCGGTGAGCATGGGCTCGTTCGTCATCGCGCTGTTTTTCCTGCGTTTCTGGCACACCAGCCGCGACCGTTTCTTCCTCTACTTCGCGCTCTCGTTCTGCATCGAAGGCGTGCACCGCTTCATCGCGGCGCTCGATCCGCTGGCCTCGGAAAGCAGCCCCATGCACTATCTGATCCGCCTGGCCGCCTATGTATTGATACTCTGGGCCATCATCGAAAAGAATCTGCCGCGCAAGCCCGGCAAGCGCTAATTACCGGAACGCCGACGCCGCCGCCATCCGGCCGCACGGTCTCCGGACATTGCCGGAGCCGGCCAGTCGGCCATGACAAATTGCCATGCTAGAATCGCGCCGCAGTATTCGGTACCACCGCCCACACCTGGAGACTACATGCCCTACGTTCCCGCGCCCCACCGCTACGAAGTGCAGCCTTACCGGCGCTGCGGCCGCAGCGGCCTGCAACTGCCGAGCATCTCGCTCGGGCTGTGGCACAACTTCGGCGACGTCGACCGCCACGCCACCGGGCGCGAATTGCTGCTGGGCGCATTCGACCGCGGCATCACCCACCTGGACCTGGCCAACAACTACGGACCGCCGCCCGGCTCGGCCGAGCAAACCATGGGACGCGTGCTGGCCTCGGACCTGCACACCCACCGCGACGACCTGATCATTTCCAGCAAGGCTGGCTACATCATGCAGCCCGGCCCCTACGGCAGAGGCGGATCGCGTAAATACCTGGTCAGCAGCTGCGACCAGAGCCTGAAGCGCATGGGCCTCGATTACGTCGACATCTTCTACCACCACGTGCCCGATCCCGACACCCCGCTGGAAGAAACCATGGGCGCGCTCGACTACATCGTGCGCAGCGGCCGCGCGCTGTACGCCGGCGTCTCGAACTATCCGGCAGAGCTGGCGCGCCAGGCCGCCACCATCCTGCGCCAGCTGGGCACCCCGCTGACCATCCATCAGCCGCGCTACAGCATGCTCGAGCGCCGCATCGAAGGCGGCCTGCTCGACGTGCTGGGGCACGAAGGCATCGGCTGCATCGCCTTTTCCCCGCTGGCCCAGGGCATCCTGACCGACCGCTATCTGGGCGGCGAGGTGCCGGCCGATTCGCGCGCCGCGCGCGCCGCCTTCCTCAAGCCGAGCGACCTCACGCCGGCCAAACTGGCCGCCGTGCGCAAGCTCAACGAACTGGCCGCCCAGCGCGGCCAGACCCTGGCGCAGATGGCGCTGGCCTGGGTGCTGCGCCACCAGGGCATGTCCTCGGTACTGATCGGCGCCAGCCGCCTGTCGCAACTGGACGACGCCCTGGGCGCGCTCGGCAAGCCGGCCTTCAGCGCCGATGAACTGGCCGCCATCGACGCCGCGCTGGCCCTGCAGCACGCCGCGGCCTAGCAGCAAAACCTGAGCCCGACTGCTACCAGTCAAGCGCCAGCAGGCGCTTGGCCATATTCGGCCAGCACAGCCGGCCGATATCGGCCCGCCCGGCCCAGCGGAAGCCATCGGTTTCCGGGGTCGGCTCGCCGGTGGCGGGATGCGGGAAAAAGCTGGTGCAAACCAGGCGTGCCGGGTCGACCTCGTCGCCGGCGCGCACCACGAACAGGTGCAGGCGCTTGTCGCGCCGGTAGTCGAACTGGCCCAGCTCCTCGAAGCGCTCGGGGCCGAAGCGCAGCCCCGCTTCCTCGTAGAGTTCGCGCATGGCCGCCTCCAGGCAGCTCTCGCCATCGTCGCGCATGCCTTTCGGGATATCCCACTTGGGCGTATTGGTGACATGGCACAGCAGCAGCTGGCCGGCCGTATTGAGCACCAGCGTCCCGCACGACACGGCCGAAGGGCCGCTCATGGGAGGCGCCCGCGCGCGGCGGCAAACACCGCCTCCAGCGCGCCGACGTCGATCGGCTTGGTCAGGTGCAGGTCGAAGCCGGCCCGCACCGACTGCGCCACGTCTTCGCGCGCGCCCCATCCGGTCAGCGCCACCAGCACCATGCCGTCCAGGGCGTCGGTGGCGCGGATCGCGCGCGCCACCTCGTGGCCGTTCATGCCCGGCATGCCGATATCGACAAACGCCAGCTGCGGCACGAAGCTGCGCGCCAGTTCAAAGCCCTGCCTGCCGTCCAGCGCCATGCGCGTCTCGTGCCCGCGCAGCTGCAGCAGCGTGGCCAGGCTGTCGGCGGCGTCGGCGTTATCGTCCACCACCAGAATGCGCAGGGGCGCGCCGGCTTCGCCACCCAAACGCTCGCGCAGCGCCACCAGGCCCGGCCCGCCCAGCGGCAGCCGCACGGTAAACGTGCTGCCCTGGTCGCGTCCCGCGCTCACCGCGCCGACGCTGCCGCCGTGCAGTTCGACCAGACGCCGCACCAGCGACAGGCCGATGCCCAGTCCGCCCTGGGCGCGTTCCGGACTGCGCCCGACCTGGGTGAACATGTCGAACACGGTGCCGATCGCCTCGGCCGCAATGCCCACCCCGGTATCGGCGATTTCCACCACCGCCTGCTCGCCCTCGCGCCACGCCTTGAGCGTAATATGCCCGCCGGGCGGGGTGTATTTGGCCGCATTGTGCACAATATTGCTCAGCACCTGAACGATGCGGGTCACGTCCACCTCCAGCGGCGCATCGCCGTCGTTCACCTCCACCGTCAACCGGTGGCGCGCGCCGTCGATGGCGTGGCGGCTGGTCTCGATCGCCATCGCCTCCACGCTTTCCAGGTTGCTGTGCTCGCGCTTCAGATCGATTTTCCCGCGCGTGATACGGGCCACGTCCAGCAGGTCGTTGACCAGGTGGATCAGGTGCCCCAGCTGGCGGTCCATCATCTCCTGCACCCGCGCCAGCGCCCCGGCGTCGGCGTTCGGCATGCGCATCAGATCGAGCCCGGTGCGGATCGGCGCCAGCGGATTGCGCAGCTCGTGCGCCAGCGTGGCCAGGAACTCCGACTTGCGCCGGTCCCCTTCGGACAGGTCGGCGGCGATGCGGCGCAGCTCCTGTTCGGCGCGCTTATGCTCGCTGATGTCGCGCGTCACGGTGGCATAGGCCACGCTGCCGCCCTGGTCGTCGTGCACCGCAAAGCCCTTGTAATACACCGGGATCAGATGGCCGTCGCCGAAATGGCGAAACTGCAGCTCGCCTTCCCACACCCCGTGCGCGCCGCGCAGGGCCGGCATGACTTCGGTCTCCATGCGGGTGCGGCTCTCGGGGGCCAGAAAATCGCTCACCTGGTAGCTGTGCATGTCGCTGCCGTCGGCCAGGCCGACCATGCGCAAGCCGGCCCGGTTGACGTAGCTGACATGGCCGGCGGAATCGGCCACGCCGATGAAATCCGACGATTGCTCCGTCACCGCCGCCAGCCGGCGCAATTCCTGTTCGGCGCGGCGCGAGCG
>CBFGOU010000313.1:0-5884 GCA_965650445.1 uncultured Oxalobacteraceae bacterium
TCGATGCCAGCTTCAACGGCGACCTGATCGGCTGCACCGCCATTTCAGAGCACGGAGGGGGCTCCGATCCGCTCGCCAATACGACGACCAGTCTGACTACTGAAGACGGCGAGCTGGTGCTCAACAGTGCCGGCAAGCTATATGTGCTCAATGCGCCACACGCGGACTTCGCGGTGGTTCTGTGCCGCTCTCAGAACCGGCGCGACTTCCTGGGCCTGACCTGGGTGGTGGTGCCGCTTGACCACCCAGGGGTGCGGGTTGTGCCAACTGCGCTGAGTGCGCTGCAGGGCGCGTCTTTCGGCACCATCGAACTGGACAATTGTCGACTGCCGCCCGAGCATGTGCTTGGCCAAGCTGAGCGCGGTTTCCTTCATCTGATACCTGCCTTCGTCGAAGAGCGCTTGACCGGCTCGTCCGTAATGCTGCAAGTGGCCAAGCAAAGCCTGGATCAATGCATCGATTTCGTCCGCGGCCGCACATTTGAAGGGCTCACCTTGGCGCACAGCCAGGTCGTGCGCCACCGGATCGCCGATCTGTTCGCTGAGCATGCGGTAGCAAAAAGCTACCTTGACCAGGCATGCACCCTGCTTGCGCAAGGGCAGCCGCTGTCGCAGCGCAAGGTGGCCGGCGTCAAGCTGATCGCCGGCGAGGCGGCGCGCCGCGTGGTCCACGGCTGCGCGCAATTGTTCGGCGGACGTGGCTTCTTGCGCGAATATCCCGTTGCGCTGGCCAGCCTGGACGTGATGGCGGGCCAATTCTTCGCCGGGGTTCCCGAGATCATGCGCGATATCGTCGCGCGCGACCTCGCTCCCGCAGCTGAGCCGGTGTTCACTGCCGAGCACGAAAAATTCCGCGCGCAGTTGCGCGAGCGCCTGGCGGCGCACATGGGTGGACAGCTTGATGTCTTCGAAGAGCACGGCATCAGCCGTGGCGTGTTCGAAGGCATGGCGCAGGCGGGTGTGTTCAAAGCGCTGGTCCCTGTGGAGCACGGCGGCGACGGCCGCGATTTCTGGTATAGCGTAGTGGTTGCCGAAGAGCTGATGCTGCATCGTGCCGTTGGTGTGGCCAGCAGCCTCATGTTACAGGCCAACACCCTGTGTCCGATTTTGTCGCGCTATGGTTCCGCCTTTATTCATCAACAGTTCCTGGCGCCCTTGATGCAAGGTGGGATGATCGGCAGCTTGGCCGTCACTGAACCGACCGGCGGCTCGGCGCTAATGAGCGCAATTCAATGCGAAGCCGTCAGCGATGGCGATGACTGGATCATCAATGGTGAAAAGAAATTCATCACCAACGGCCCGATCGCCGACGTCGTGGCAGTGCTGGCCAGGACCGAGCCACGCCCGGGTCCATTCAGCATGACGCTTATTCTTGTGCCGACTAATACAGCCGGCTTCTCTGTGGCGGGCACGCTCGACAAGCTAGGCTTGCGCTCCTCGCCGGTGGGCTGGCTGCGCTTTGAGAATTGCCGCGTACCCAAAACACACACCATTGGAACGCGCGGCAAAGGGTATCTGCAGGTCTCCGACACAATGCGCGAGGAGCGGCTGATCATCGCCATTGGTGCCATCGCACTGGCCGACACATGCCTGCGCGATACTGCAGCACGTTTAAAAGCGCGCCGGGGAAATTCGCCAGCGCTGTATGAGCATCAGGGGGTCCGCCAGGAACTTGGCCAGCTCAGCGCCGAACTGGATGCGGCTCGCGCCTTCGGTTACGCTGCGGCGGCCGACGTCGCGGCAGGTCGCGGCACCATGGTCAACAGCAGCATGGCCAAGTACCACCTGTGCGAGCTGGCGCAGCGGGTGATCATGCGCTGCGTCGAGTGGCACGGCAGTAGCGGGTTGGTGGCGGGCACGTGGATGGAGCGTGCGTTCCGTGACTCGCGCGTGCTGTCGGTTTATGCGGGAAGCTCGGAAACAATGCGCGAACTGGTCGGGCGGCGCTTGCTGCCGCATGCCCTGAGCGTGGTCAACTCAAAGGCATGAATATGACGAACATCTCTGTCAACTTGGCTGAAGCGGCAAGCTGCACGACTCTCGTGGAGGCCGTCTGGGCGCACGCGCACGCAAGCGCGTCCAACAACCTGATCAGCTGCCGCGGTGCCAATCCGGTCCAGGTGACCTACCGCCAATTGTGGCAGTTGTCGTCCGCCGGCAAAGCGGGCTTGCGCGGCGCCGGCATCCGCCCGGGCGACCGGGTCGCCGTGGTAATGGACTCAAGCATCGACGTGATCGCTCTGATCCTCGCCGTCCAGCGTGCCGGCGCAACCCTGATTCCGGTGCAGCCAATCAACCGTTTGAACGGTCAGTCGGAAACCGCCCGGCGTATTCTGGCGATCGTGCGGGCCAGCAATGTCGACCTGTTCGTTAGCGCGCGCAGCACCGCGCCGGCCTGGAGCGAGATTCTCCAGGACGCAGCGACGCGCGTGGCCGCGGCCGAGGAGGTGCTGGCCAGCGCCGCCGACGAGGAAGGGATTCCGGAATGCTATCCGGAAGACCAACTGGCGCTGATCCAGTTTTCGTCCGGCAGCACCGGCACGCCGAAAGGAGTCTGCCTCTCGCATGCGAACATCGCCTTCAATCTGGCCGCGATCAGCGAACGCCTAGGGTGGAGCGCCGCGGACCGGGTAGTGTGCTGGCTGCCGTTCTATCACGACCTGGGATTAATCGGCGTATTACAGGCGGCGCTGTGGAACGGCTGCAGCGCGACGTTCTATGCGCCGGGCGACTTCGTGCGCAATCCTCTGGGCTGGCTGCGTTGCGCCACTGAAGAAGGGGCGACCATGACCGCCGCGCCGCAATTTGCCTATAACCTGTGCGCGGACAAGGCGCAGATCGCCAACGGCTCCTTGCCCGGCATCGAACTGAGCGCGATGCGGCTCATGCTCAACGGTAGCGAATTCATTCACTGGGAGTCCTGCACCCGCTTCGAGCGGCTGTTTGCTCCCTACGGGCTGCGCGCGCACGTCCTGCAGCCAGCCTACGGCATGGCGGAAAACTGCGTGGGCGTATCCTTGCGCCCGCCCGGCACGCCGGCACCGCTCAGGATGCTCGCCCGTCATGGGGGCCTGCCGGACCGTGCGTCCGACGACGCGCCGACGGTCAGTTTGATCGGCAACGGAGCGCCTGTCCGGGGTACCGAGGTGGCGATTTTCGACCAGTCTGGTGTGGTATTGCCTGCCGGTTGCCCCGGACATATCCATATTCGCGGCGACTCGACCACGCGCAATTACATGTCCGGCGACGGGACGCTGATTCCGGCCCAGCACAACGGCTGGCTGGACACGGGCGACATTGGTGCGCTAATTGACGGGGAGATCTTTGTTGCCGGGCGCAGCAAGGAAATCTTCAAGCGCGGAGGACGGACCTTTTCTCCACCGGACATTGAGCAAAGCGTTGCCTTGGCAACCGGACTGGAAGCCGGCAGCGTGGCCGCCTTCGCTTTCTATGAACCCACGGGCGGTACCGAGAAACTGTTTCTCATCATCGAACAGAAGCGCGCGGCCTTAGCCGATCCGCCGTTGCATCTTGTGGAGAGTGTCGGTAAACATACCTTGCGCAACTTCCAGTTCAGGGCAGACGCGATTTTCCTGACCCAGAAAGGGCAGCTTCCGCGCACCTCAAGCGGGAAAATCCGGCGCGTGCTCCTAGCCGAGCTCGCTTCCCGAGGCGAACTGGCTAGCGCGCTGCCGCTGGTTCGTCTGTGACCCGCCGACAAGCAGGCCTACAACATTCAGGTCGGTTTCACCGATTGACGAGAACACTATGATGATTGAAAAGAAAATTGGCAAAATCGTGGCCGACGTGCGGTTGCTGCAAGAAGCGAACCTGTATCCGTTCCTGCCGGTGATTGAAGCGGTCGACCAGCACCGCGCGGAAGTGGCCGGCGCGGGCGAAGTGCTGATGTTCGCATCCTGCGATTATCTGGGACTGTCGCAGAACAGCATGATCCAGCAACATTCGATCGACGCGATTCGCCAGTTCGGCACCAATACCTTCGGCGCGCAGATCTACAGCGGGCACACGACCCTGCACAGCACGCTCGAAAAGGAGCTGGCGCAGTTCATGCGGAAAGATGCCGCATTGCTCTTCCCTTCCGGCATGCACGCCAATATCGGCGTCATCGCGGGGCTGCTGGGTCCCAAGGACGTGGTCATCAATGACCGCCTCAACCATACCTCGCTGTTCATGGGAAGCCAGTTGTCGGGGGCGAAGCAGCGCAACTTCCGCCACCGCGACATGAACCATCTGGAATCCATCCTCCAGGACAGCGCGGAGTTCGAAAAACGTTTGATCGTCACCGATGGCGTGTTCAGCGCTGATGGCGACCTGGCCCCGATCGCGCGCATATGCGAACTGGCCAAGCAGTACAACGCCATCGTCATGGTCGACGAAGCGCATGCCGTGGGCGTCATCGGCGCCGGCGGACGCGGCACCTGCGAACTGGCTGGCGCCGAAGACCAGGTCGATATCGTGATCGGCACGATGAGCAAGGCGTTCGGCAGCGTCGGCGGATTCGTCGCCACTAGCGCGCCTATCGTCACGTATCTGCGCCACGCGGCGCCCTCGTACACCAGCTCGCGCGGTTCGCCGCCAGCGGTGGCGGCCGCCTCGCTGGCGGCCTTGCGCCACGTGCGCGAACGCGGTCACGAATTACGCATCAAGGTCATGGACAACGTGCATTTCGTGCTATCGAGACTGCGCGCTGAGGGATTCGATTGTCTGGACGCCGCTTCGCCGTCAATCCCGGTGCGCATCGGCTCGGGCGATAAAGTGATCGCGTTGGCGAAATGGTTATTGCGGCAGGGGATACTGGTCAGCGCCATGGTGCCGCCGACCGTGCCGCCGGGTGGGGGACGCCTGCGTCTGGGTATCACCGCCTTGCATACTCAGGAGGACCTGTCGCGCCTGCTCGCAGTACTAGTGCAAGCCCGTCATGAATTCGATTTCTGAAGTGGTGCGCGGTGCGCGCCCACTGGTGGTGGTCACCGGCGGTACCGGATTCATCGGCAGTCACCTGGTGGATCGGCTGCTCCACGATGGCTGCCGCGTGCGTTACCTGGTGCGCCGGGGTTCCCCGCCGACATGGCGCAGATCGACGGTGGAAACCTGTCACGGCGATCTGCGCGACGCCGATGCTTGCAAGCGTCTCATTGACGGGGCGGACCTGATCTATCACCTGGCCGGCGCCGGCCTACGCCGCTTGCGCCATGAGCGCGAGGCCAACGATCGCGCCTGCGACAACCTGCTCGATGCTTGGCGAGGCTCGGACGCGTCCCTGGTCTTTCTCAGCTCGATCAAGGCTGGAATCGCCAAACGTCTCCCTGTTGACAGTGCCATTTCGGCAAGTCATGCTTACGGCCAAAGCAAGCTGCGCTGCGAAATGCACATTCGCGCCATCTCCCGCGAACACGGCCGGTCCGCATGCATTGTGCGAGCGCCTCTGGTCTACGGCCCGCGCGACTTGAACCTGCTTCCATTGTTCCGCCTGGCACGGTACGGATTGCTCCCCTTGCTTCACGGTGCGCCGCTGGCGCAGCTGAGCCAAATATATGTGGGGGACCTGGTGGACATGCTTGCGCAGTGCCGACCCGGCACCCCGCGCACTGTCGAGATGCGTGATATCGAATCGAACCAGCGCTGCGACTGGAACGCGGTGGTACACGGCATCGCGCATTGGCACGGGGGCAGGCCGCGCATGACGTTGCCCGTGCAGTCGCTGCACGCCTTGCGCGGCATCCTGCAGCGCTGGAAAAGCTTCAGGCCACACTTTTGCCAGATGGCGCTGGTGCGTTTGTCGGACCTGCTCGACGGCCAAGTCGCCTTCTCTTCCTTAAACGAGGGCCAGCAAAACATGACGGATCTTGCCAAGGGATTGGAGC
>CBFGOU010000314.1:0-5851 GCA_965650445.1 uncultured Oxalobacteraceae bacterium
GGATCGCCCCGCGTTTTCAATTTGTCCCATCATAACTCCAACCACGCCAGCCCGGGGAAGGGCTCGCCGAGCAAGACGTGTGGCGCAAAACCAACTCTTGTGTCGTGGATGAGCGTTGATATGCACGATAATTAGCTCGTACTCCACTCTAAGGCAATGCCATGCACGAATTTCATCACGAGCGCGCCCGCCAACTACTTGAACACGCGGAAGAAATTGTCAGCGCAGAGAAGGTGCACGAAGCCGTGCGGCGCGTGGCCGATAATCTGAACGGGCGCTTCGGCGGCGACGCCGACACCTTTCCGCTGGTGCTGGGCGTGATGGGCGGGGCGGTGGTGTTTACCGGCCACCTGCTGCCGCAGCTGCGCTTCCCGCTCGAATTCGACTACATCCACGTGACCCGCTACGGCGACGACGACACCGGCGGCGCGGTGGTGTGGAAAGTCATTCCCCGTTCCAACGTGGCCGGCCGCACGGTGGTGGTGGTCGACGATATTCTCGATGAAGGCGAGACCCTGGCGCAGGTCAAGCAGCGCCTGCTGGACATGGGCGCGGCCGAGGTCATCATCGCCGTGTTCGCCGACAAGGACATCAAGCGCGCCAAGCCGGTCAAGGCCGATATCGTCGGCCTGACGATTCCGAACAGGTTCGTGGTCGGCTTCGGCATGGACGTGTACGGCTACTGGCGCAACCTGCCCGGTTTGTGGGTGATTCGCCAGACCGATCTGAAGCAGAACTAGATCGCCGCAAATCATAATTTGTGCAAATCCCAAATGCTGAGCTATAATCTCGCGTCTTGCGATACGGGGGTATAGCTCAGCTGGGAGAGCGCTTGCATGGCATGCAAGAGGTCAGCGGTTCGATCCCGCTTACCTCCACCATCGAAGACATTGTTTTACAGCGCCAGGCGCGTCCGCGCCGCCTCGTATTCCTGCTTCAAACGCTGCACCATCTCCGCCACTGTCGGCACATCGTTCATCAAGCCCACGCCCTGCCCCGCGCCCCAGATGTCGCGCCACGCTTTGGCCGTGCCCGCGCCGAAACTCATTTTCGATTTATCCGATTCCGGCAGCGCCTCCGGGTCCAGGCCCGCGTTGAGGATGGATTTCTTCAGGTAGTTGCCGTGCACGCCGGTGAAAAGATTGGTGTACACGATGTCGGCCGCGGCCGATTCGACGATCGCGTCGCGGTAGGCATCGGTGACGTTCGATTCCTTGGTGGCCAGCCAGCGCGAGCCGATGTAGGCGAAGTCGGCCCCCATGGCCTGCGCCGCCAGGATCGCGTCGCCGGTGGCAATGGCGCCGGACAGCGCCAGCGGACCGCTGAAGAATTTGCGCACTTCGCCCACCAGCGCGAACGGCGACAGCGCGCCGGCATGCCCGCCGGCGCCGGCCGCCACCAGGATCAGTCCATCAACGCCCGCTTCCAGCGCTTTTTCCGCGTGGCGGATCGAGATCACGTCGTGCAGCACGATGCCGCCATACGAATGGATGGCGTCGAGCATGTCCTTGGGCGGCGCGCGCAGCGAGGAAATGATGATCGGCACCCGGTGCTTGACGCACATGGCCACGTCCTGTGCCAGCCGTTCATTGGACTGGTGCACGATCTGGTTGACCGCGATCGGCCCGACCCGCTTGTCCGGATTGGCTTCCTGATACGCGCCCAGCTCGGCTTGCAGATCGGTCAGCCAGGTGTCGAGCAGCTCGGCGGGCCGCGCGTTCAGGGCGGGAAAGGAGCCGACGATGCCGGCTTTGCACTGCGCCGCCACCAGCGCCGGACCGCTGGCGATGAACATCGGCGAAGCAATGACCGGAAGGGTGAGGTGTTGCAGTGCTGTGGGCAATGCCATGGCGTTCTCGCAATCGTGGGATGAATGGTCCGGCAATTATAGGCTGGAAAAAGAACGGTCGTGCTGGAATGCGCCTTCTAAAAATCGTGGTTTCTCAGCAACTCGCCATCGCGCCGCGCGGCCCCGGCGCGCACCAGGCCATTGATGGCCCACTCGGCCAGTTCCTCGCTGCTCTTGTCCAGATAACGGGTGCGCGCGATCCGCATCAGCGGGATGCTGTCGAACAAGGCCGGGATCGCCGCCAACGCCATCTGCTGGCGTTCGAGCAGCAGGAACTTGAGCATCACCTTGACCGCATTCTCCGTGTTGCGCACCGGGCTCGCTTCCAGGAAATCCAGGCGCTTGAAGGCGCGCTGTATGGCAGGCTTGACGTCGGTGAACATGGGGCCGTGGCCGGGAATCACCAGGCGCACGTCCAGGCTGTCGATCAGTTCCAGGGTGGCGCGCTCCTCGGCGAAGCCGGATTGGCCATCCAGTTCGGGGAAGATCACGCCGAAACCGTTGCGCCACAGGGCGTCGGCGGAAATCAGAATGCCTTCAGACGGGCAATACAGAATCAGCGCGTGCGGATCGTGCCCGGACGCGCCCAGCACTTGCCACTCAGCCCCGGACAAGACCAGCGTGGCGCCCGGCGCCAGGGTTTCCTGCGCTTCGAAGCGCGGGCATTGCTGGCCCGTGGCGTGGAAATTGAGCACTTCCACATTCCAGGGGCGCACGGCGGCCGCGTCGGCGACGGGGATGGCCGCCACGCAGCCGTAATGCGCCTGCAAGGCCGCGTTACCGCCGCAATGGTCCGAGTGTAAATGGGTGTTGACGATGCGCGCGAGCGGTTTGCCGTCCAGCGCATGCGCGACCAGCGCCACGGTTTGCCCGGCGTGGGTCACATAGCCGCTGTCGACCAGGGTGGCGGGGCCGGGACCGCTGAATAACACGTTGTTGGACGACAGCCAGCCACGTTCGAACACGTGCATTCCTGCTGGCAGCTTCATGGGAACACGATCCGTTCTTCCCGCACCCGGATCCGGGCCCACACGGCGCGCTTGTCGTCGTCGCCGGCCTTGCCCCAGCCGGCAATCTCATCGATGGTGCGCAGGCAACCCTTGCACAGGCCGGCCTGCATGTCGCACACGCTGATGCACGGCGACGGCACCGGCGTCTTGTCTTCCGGATTCATACGCCCTGCTTCTGCTCGATCAATTCAATACGGTTGCCAAATGGATCGAAGATCACTGCGCGCGCCCGCCCCGCGACCGTGTCGTCGGGCTGCACTTCGACACCGCGCGCCGCCAGCTGCGCAAGGTAGTCCGCGAAGCCGTCGACCGTCAGCGCCGGATGGGCTTTTTTGGCTGGCACAAACTGTGCATCGCCACCCAGGTGAATCTGCTGCGCGCCACATTGGAACCAGACGCCGCCGCTGCGCGCGAACAGATGGGCCGGTTTGGGGGTCTCGGGCAAGCCCAGCACGCCGTTGTAAAAAGCGCGCGCGGCATCCTCCGCGCCGACTGGCATGGCAACCTGGACGTGATCGAATCCGTTGATATGTGGCATTACTAAACCCGTTGTTCGGTGTGACTGAAAGCCGACATTATCGCATCGAAGCAAATCGCGCTTGACCCAAAGACTCAAAAGCGTAGTATCACCATCCATGTAGATGGCGCATGGATGCCACGACGATTCTTAGGAGACACATGAGCACGCGCGAACCGAAACCGAAATTAGCCGAGTCGGAGAAAATTACGATCAATCTCGGCCTGATCGATCTCGGACAAATCGACCTGCTGGTCAACGAGGGCTTCTACTCGAACCGCACCGATCTGATCCGTACGGCAATCCGCAACCAGCTGAACACCCATGCCGAGGTGGTGCGCCAGACCGTGGCTCGCAAGAGCCTGGTACTGGGCATGCACCATTATTCGCGCGCCGATCTGGAAGCCGCCCTGCAAGCCGGGGAGCGTCTGCAGATCCAGGTGCTGGGACTGGCCAGCATTGCCAGCGATGTCAGCGCCGAACTGGCGCTGGCAACCATCGACTCGATCGTCGTTCTTGGCGCCTTACACGCCAGCCCCGTAGTCAAGAACGCACTGGCCGCACGCATCCATTGATGCGCTAGAAAGAAGGGACTTTGTATGAAACTCAACGAAAAGCTGTTCTCGACCATGCGCGCCGCCACCAAGACCCTGGTCGGTAAAGGCCCGAAGGTTGCCACCAGTGTCATCCAGGACGCACTCAAGGTCCTCACGCCAGGCAAGCCACCCCGCCCCGCGGCGCAGGCAGCCGCGCAGCCCGCCATGCGCGACATCAATCCACCGCCGCCGCAGGCGCGCGCCCGGGAAGCATCGGCGCCACCTGCGCAGCCGGAACCGCTCATGCGCAACCCGATGCACGAGGCGGCCGAGGCATTCCAGAACATGGTGCCGGACATGCTGGCCAGGCTGGACCTGCCCTTGAATGGCGGTCCGGCGAATTTCAAGATGCCCGCCTTCGACTTCTCGCAGTTCGAGATGCCCGGCAGTGCGGGCATGCGCGCCCCGGCGGAGGATTTGCCGGGTCAGTTTATCGATGGCACCTACACCAACGATGCCGGCACCCGCACCTACAAGCTGTATGTGCCCAGCAGTTACACCGGCAAGGCGGTGCCGCTGGTGGTGATGCTGCACGGCTGCACCCAGGACCCGGACGATTTCGCCCGCGGAACGCAAATGAATGTGCTGGCCGAAGAAATGGGATGCCTGGTGGTGTACCCGGCCCAGTCGGCCCAGGCCAACGCGTCGCGCTGCTGGAACTGGTTCAGCGCGGTCGACCAGCGGCGCGACCAGGGCGAGCCGTCGATTATCGCCGGCATCACGCGCGCCGTGATCCACGGCCACAAGGTCGATGAAGCCCAGGTGTATGTGGCGGGCCTGTCGGCCGGCGGCGCCATGGCCACCATCATGGGCACGCTGTATCCCGACCTGTACGCGGCCGTGGGCGTGCACTCCGGGCTGCCGTTCGCCTCGGCCCAGGACCTGCCGTCGGCGCTGGCCGCCATGCAGGGCAATTTCGGCAAGCCGGTACCGGCGGGACGGGCGATTCCCATCATCGTGTTCCACGGCGACAGGGACACCACGGTGCACCCCGTCAACGCCGACGAGGTGATTCGCCAGGGCGCGCATCCGGCGCACAAGGAAATCGTGGTCGAACCGGGCCGGGTGCCCGATGGCCACGCCTACACCCGCAAGGTGCACCGCGGCGCCGACGGCACGCCGCATGCGGAGCACTGGACCATCCACGGGGCCGGCCACGCCTGGTCGGGCGGCAACGCGCGCGGCAGCTATACGGACGGCAAGGGACCGGACGCCAGCCGCGAGATGATGCGCTTTTTCACCACCAAGCGTTAGGCCTGGTCGGCGACCTGCTTACGCAGGCAGGCCGGGCACCAGCAGAGCGGCAGTGCCCCGTCCGCAGCGGGCTGGGGCACCGTCACCACAGGCGGCAGCTGCTGGCACCAGCACGGCGCAGCATCGCCATCGGCCAAGGCACAGCTGAAGGTGGCGCCGCAGCGCGTGCAGGTACTCATATCTCGTTCGGTGAAATGCGGAAAACATAAAATACTACAAGATGGCCATATAATGCCCACAGCGTTATTCCTATTGCCTGTAAAATCTCGCAAAATTTAATTTTGGACCCGTCATGACCGCTCCCTTGCCGAATTTGAAACCTGAATCATCCGCCGACCTCGCCTCGGTATCGCCGCAAATCAAGGCGCAAATCCTGGCGGAAGCGCTGCCGTATATCCGCAATTTCCACGGCAAGACGATCGTCATCAAATACGGCGGCAATGCCATGACCGACGAGCGCCTCAAGCATGGCTTCGCGCGCGACGTCATCCTGCTCAAGCTGGTGGGCATGAATCCGGTGGTGGTGCACGGCGGCGGGCCGCAAATCGACAATGCGCTGAAAAAAATCGGCAAGCAAGGCACCTTCGTGCAAGGCATGCGCATCACCGACGAAGAAACCATGGAA
>CBFGOU010000315.1:0-5829 GCA_965650445.1 uncultured Oxalobacteraceae bacterium
GAGGATGGCGTTTTCTAGTGTAGCAAGCCGGCTTACTCTGTGGCAATAGCTTTCCCTTAAGAAATAGAAAAGCATGCTGGACGGATGCCCACTGTTGTTATTTCCCCCGTGCCAGCCACAGCCATTGCCACGGGAATCTGGTAACATACCGCCCCTTACTTAAAAGGGTTTCATGGCACACGCTTGCGGCATCGATTTCGGCACCTCCAACTCAACCGTCGGGCTGGTGCGCCCCGGCCTGCCGGCGCTGCTCGCGCTGGAAGACGGCAAGCCAACCCTGCCGTCGGTGGTGTTTTTCAATGCCGACGATGACGAGGTCAGCTACGGGCGCGCGGCCTTGGCCGGCTATCTGGCCGGTTACGAAGGGCGCCTGATGCGCTCGCTGAAAAGCTTGCTGGGCACTAGCCTGATCGATGGCCAGACCGAGGTGGCCGGGCGGGCGCTGCCGTTCCGCCTGCTGCTGACCCAGTTCATCGGCGAACTCAAGCGCAGGGCCGAGGCCGCCGCCGGCCAGCCCTTCGAGTCCGCCGTGTTCGGGCGCCCGGTGTTTTTCATCGACGACAGTGCCGATGCCGACCGTCAGGCGGAAGATACCCTGGAAGGCATCGCCCGCGCGGTCGGTTTCAAGCAGGTGGCTTTCCAGTACGAACCGATCGCCGCCGCGTTCGACTACGAATCGCAGATCGCGCGCGAAGAACTGGTGTTGATCGTCGACATCGGCGGCGGCACCTCGGACTTTTCGCTGGTGCGGCTGGCACCGGAGCGGGTCAGCCAGCTTGACCGGCGCGGCGACATCCTCGCCACCGGCGGGGTGCATATCGGCGGCACCGACTTCGATAAATACCTGAGCCTGGCGTCGGTGATGCCGCTGTTGGGCTACCAGAGCCTGATGACCAATGACACGGCGATTCCGTCGAGTTATTACTTCAACCTGGCGACCTGGCACACTATTAATATGGCGTACACCAAGAAGACCTGGACCCAGCTGGCCGACGTGGTGCGCGATGCGCGCGAACCGGACAAGCTGATGCGCCTGCAGCGCCTGATCGACGAGCGTGCCGGCCATTGGCTGGCGATGCAGGTGGAGGAGGCCAAGATCGGCCTGTCGGCCAGCCCGGTCGCCGAGCTTGACCTGGACCGGCTGGCGCCGCCGCAGCGCTTGACGGTGCCCGTGGGTACCTTCAACGATGCGGTCGGCCATCTGGTCGAGTCGGTCGGCTTGACGGTGCGCAAACTGCTGGCCGATGCCGGCATCAAGGCCGATCAGGTCGATACCGTGTTTTTCACGGGCGGGTCGAGCGGCGTGCGCTTGCTGCGCGAACATATCGGCGCGCTGTTGCCGGCCGCGCGCAAGGTCGAGGGCGACCTGTTCGGCAGCATCGGCGCCGGGCTGGCGCTCGATGCCGTGCGTAAATTCAGCTAGCAAGGACCCGCGATGTTCGAGAAACCCATCGTCATGCTCGACTTCGAGACCACCGGCCTGTCGCCGGCCATGGGCGACCGTATCACCGAAGTGGCGGCGCTGCGCATCGTGGCCGGCCGGGTGACCGAGCGCTATGTTTCGCTGGTCAATTGTCATGCGCGCATTCCATCCTTCATCACCCAGCTGACCGGCATCAGCCAGGCCATGGTCGATGCCGCTCCGCCGGTGTCGCAGGTGGTGCCCGAGCTGCTGGACTTTATCGGTGGCGACACCTTGTCGGCCCATAACGCCAGTTTCGACGAAAAATTTCTCAAGGCCGAGGCCGAACGGCTGGGACGCAGCTGCGGCCACGTGGGACTGGTGTGCTCGCTGAAACTGTCGCGCCGCATTTTTCCCGGCATGCCGAGTTACAAGCTGGGCCAGCTGTCCGGTCAGCTGGGCATCCGTTTCCGCAGCGCCGCCCACCGGGCCGAATCGGATGCCGAGGTGGCGGCCGAGTTGCTGATCCACATCGCCCGCCATCTGGACCAGCGCTACGCGCTCGGGCCGGTCGAGCCGCAATTGCTGGTGTCGGTCAATAAACTGAGTGCGGCCAAAGTCCCGGACTACTTGCTCAAGTACGCCGCCGGACGCACATCCTTTCCTTAATAGCATTACAATAGCGCGCATATGAGCCGCCACGTCATCGTTCGCATCCTGCTGTCGCTGCTTCTGCTGCTTACCCAGCAGATGGCGGCGACGCATGCGTTCTCGCACCTGCGCGCGGCGCTGCCGGTGGCGGCGCTGGGCCAGGACGGCGATGACGACGGCGGGCGGTCGAAGAGCCCGGCGCTGGATCCGGGTTGCCAGCAATGCCTGGCTTTTGCCCAGCTGGCCGGGCCGCTGGGCACGAGCCCGCGTGCCTTCGTTCCGCTCGACCTGGCCGACTGCGCCTTCCTCCTGCCTGTCGCGGCGGGCCGGGACCGCCACAACGCGTGCCCGTTCCAGTCGCGCGCCCCGCCTCACGCCTGACAACCTTTGCCTGTCGCTGCCGACCTGTCCGCGCCTTCCTGCGCGCGGCGGCGGTCGCTTGTCCATTGCTTGTTGTTGATGAGGTTTTTGAATGAACGTACCACGCACGCTGCTTGCCAGCGCGATTGTTTCCGCCCTTGCGTCCCTGGCGCATGCCCAATCCACCCCGGACGCGCCGGTGGTGCCCAAAGTCATCGTCACCGCCTCGCCCTTTGGCGCCGGCGAGGGCGACCAGATTCTCACGCCCGCCAAGATCCTGTCCGGCGACGAACTGCGCGATAAACTCGGCAGTTCCCTGGGCGAGACCCTGTCCAATGAACTGGGCGTGTCGGCCTCCGGTTTCGGCGCCGGGGCTTCGCGCCCGATCATTCGCGGCCTGGAAGGCTCGCGCGTCAAGATGCTGGAAAACGGCATGGCCGTCTCCGATGTGTCCGGCCTGTCGAACGACCACGCGGTCTCGGCCGACGGCGCCATTTCGCGTCAGATTGAAATTCTGCGCGGCCCGGCGGCCTTGCTGTACGGTTCCGGCGCCATCGGTGGGCTGGTGAATATTGTCAACGAGCGCATTCCAACCGCGCTCGAGCCGCATGTCGGCGGCCAGACCGAAATGCGCTACAGCACGGGCGACCGCGCCAGCGGGATCTCCGGTTCGCTCGACGGCGCGGTTGGCAACATCGGCCTGCACCTGGACGGCAATCTGCGCCATGCGGACGATTACCGGATTCCGGGCGGGCAGCAAGTCGGCCAGGCGCCGCCGCCCGATGGCCGCTTGCCGTACTCGGCTACGCGCCAGGACAGCGTCGGCGCGGGCGCTGCCCTGATCGGCGATTGGGGACACCTGGGCGCATCGGTCAGCAAACTCGACAACCTGTACGGCATTCCGACCCTGGAAGGCTCGCGTATCGACCAGTCGCAGCGCCGCTACGACGTCGACGGCTTGTGGAAGTCGCCGCTGGCCGGCATCGAGCAGGTGCGCGTCAAGCTGGGCTACACCGATTACCAGCACGCCGAACTGGACCACGAGAATGTGCCGGAAGTGCGCTTCACGAACCGCGCGCTGGAAACCCGCCTGGAAGCGAGCCACGCGCCGCTGGGCGGCTGGCATGGCACGCTTGGCGTGCAGACCGAAAACACCCACTTTTCCGCGCTCAGCGCCGAAGGCGGGCCCGACACCGTGCCGGTCACCCATTCGATCAGTAGCGCGCTGTTCGTGGTCGAAGAGCACGAATTTGGATCGGTACGCGTCAATGCCGGCGCGCGCGCCGAGCACGTCAAGCGCCAACCGCTCGATGCCGGCGAGCGCCACTTCCAGCTCGGTTCGTATTCGGCCGGCGCCCAGTGGGCCTTCGTGCCGGGCTACGCTGCCGGCGCGACCGTGTCGGTGGCCCAGCGCGCACCGGCCACCGAAGAACTGTATTCGGGCGGCCCGCACGATGCCACGGCCACGTTCGACATCGGCAATCCGGACTTCAAGAAGGAAACCTCGCGCAACCTGGAATTGTCCTTGCAGAACACGGCCGGCCTGCTGCGCTGGAAAGGCAATCTGTTCATCAACAAGGTCAGCGACTTCATATACGGCAATGTCACCAACGACATGGTCGACGAGGTAGGCTTGCCGGGCGGCGAATTCCGGACACGCCGCTTCCAGCAGGGTGACGCCACCATCCACGGCGCCGAAGGCGAAGTGGCGTGGAACCAGCACGGCCTGGGCTGGTCGGCGCGCGGCTTTGCCGACACTTCGCGCGGACGTCTGGACGACGCCGGCAGCCTGCCGCTGCAACCGGCCGCACGCTTCGGTGCCGATCTGGGTTACCGCACGGCCACCCTGCGCAGCGCGCTGTCGGTGGTGCGCAACCTGCGCCAGGACCGCCTGGCCGCGTCCGAATCCACTCCGACCCCGGCCTTCACCCAGCTCAACGCCAGCCTGTCCTATACCCAGCACGCCGGCGCCGCCGACCTGACCTGGTTCCTGCTGGCTAAAAACCTGCTGAACGAGGAAATCCGCCTGTCGACTTCCTTGCTGAAAGATGTGGCACCACTGCCGGGACGCAACTTCGTGTTCGGCGTGCGCACCAAGTTCTAAGCCCTCCCAAGCCTGAATCGCCGCCGCAAGGCCGATTCAGGCTGTCTGATCATTCCAATTTGCTATCTCGCTTGTGCACACTCAAATGACGGTATGTGCAGCGCATTAAAATTTTAGCAATATCTCAGGCCGCTTGTCGCCTGTGCAGCCTCCCCATTCCTGCATTGCAACGGCCACTCGCGCCGGAGGATGAGCATGAACCGCCAGAACACCACTCGCGAGAACTATCAGACCTTTGTATGGTTCCGCCAGGCTGCCCAGCGCGGCGATGCCTACGCGCAGTTCAACCTTGGGCTGATGTACAAGAAAGGCGACTGCATCGAGCGCGACTACGCCCACGCCTTCAAATGGCTGCGCCAGGCAGCCATGCAAGGGCTGGCGTTTGCGCAGAATCATCTCGGGGCGCTGTACTACAACGGCCGCGGCGTCGAGCGCAACGATGCCGAAGCGGCCTACTGGTTCCGCCACGCCGCCGAGCAGGGCGACCCTTCCGCCCAGCAGAACCTCGGCCAGATGTACCGCAAGGGCCGCGGCGTGGAACAGAATCATGAACAGGCCCTGGCCTGGTTTTACCGTGCGGCCGAACAGGGGGCGGCCAGTGCCCAGAGCCTGCTGGCAGAATGTTATCTGTTCGGCCACGGCGCGCCGACCAACTATCCGCTGGCCATGGCCTGGTTCCGCAAGGCCGCCGTCCAGGGCGACGCCCACGCCCAGCTCAACCTGGGGCTGATGTACAAGCGCGGGCAGGGCGTCGAGGCCAGCAATGCGCAAGCCATCTGCTGGTTCCGCCAGGCCGCCGCCCAAGGCAATCCGGTGGCCCAGCGCTACCTCGGGGTGGCCTACGCCGAGGGGCTGGGCGTGCGCACCGATCCCTTGCGCGCCTTCGCCTGGCTCGAACGCGCCGCCGGCCAGGGCGACAAGGATGCCCAGTTCAACCTGGGCGTGATGCTGGCCAACGGCCAGGGCGTGGAGGCCGACGAAAGCCGCGCGCTGAGCTGGTACTTGCGCGCCGCCGAGCAGGGCCACATGCTGGCGCAATACAATCTGGGCAGCATGTATGCCAACGGCCGTGGCACCGCCCGCGACGAGCTGCGCGCGCTCGAATGGTACCAGCGCGCCGCCGAGCAGGGTGCTGCCAATGCCCAGTTCAACCTGGGCGTGATCTACGCCACCGGCCAGGGCGTGGCGGTCGACGAGGCGCGCGCGGCGCACTGGTACCGGATCGCCGCCGAGCAGGGCGATGCCAGCGCCCAGAACAACCTCGGCGTCATGTACGCCAACGGCCAGGGCGTGCCGCGCGACGATGCGATGG
>CBFGOU010000316.1:0-5791 GCA_965650445.1 uncultured Oxalobacteraceae bacterium
ACTGGCGGCGCTGGCGCGCGCGGAAACGCTGGGGCAGGGCTATGGGCCCTACGCCCTGCAGGCGGCGATTGCCGCCTGCCATGCACGCGCGCTCACGCCCGAACAGACCGACTGGCAGCGCATTGCCGCGCTCTATGATGGGCTTGCGCAACTGACGCCCTCGCCGGTGATCGAGCTGAACCGCGCGGTGGCCCTGTCGATGGCCTTCGGGCCGGCGGCCGGGCTGGAGCTGGTCGACGCGCTGGTCGAGGAACCGGCGCTGAAGCACTACCATTTGCTGCCCAGCGTGCGCGGCGATTTGTTGTCGCGCCTTGGCCGCAAGCGCGAAGCGCGCGTTGAATTCGAGCGCGCCGCCGCGCTGACCAATAACGGGCGCGAGCGCGAACTGTTGCTGGCGCGCGCGCAGGCCTGTAGCGTGCCCGGTAGCGGCGCTTAAAACCGCTCTCGTCAGTACGGGCGGCGCCAATGATGTAAGCGAGTGTGTCATGCCGTGCGCGGCGGGCGAATTATGCTAACCTTTTCGCATGCAAAAGCTCATCCGCACATCGCGTTTCGTGGCCGTTCTGTGCTGCGCCGTCCTGCTGGCTTCGTGCGCCAGCCTGGCCGGTCCACGCCAGGTCGAACTGCCCCTGGCCAAGCTGCAGGCCGGCATGGAACGGCGCTTCCCGCTCAATAACCGTCTCATGGAATTGTTCGACGTGCAACTGACCCGCCCGCAGGTGCGGCTGATGCCCGACACCAACCGCGTCGGCCTGGACCTGGATGCCGCGGTCGCCCCGCCGTTCCTGCGCCAGTCATGGCGCGGCAGCATGGGGCTGTCGGGCAGGCTGGTGATCGACATCCCACGCGGGGCCATCCTGATGGCCGAACCACGCGTCGAACGCTTCGCCATCGACGGTGTCGACGCGAGCCGCCAGCGCCAGCTCGAAAAGGCCGCCAATGTGCTGATGCAGCAGGTCGTCAGCGACATGCCGGTCTACAGTTTCAAGATGGAAGACCTGCGCTATGCCGGCATCCAGTTCGCGCCAACCCGCATCGCCACCACGCCATCAGGCCTGGTCGTCACGCTCGAACCCGTCAAATAACACTGCTGCCGGAACGCATTAGCACGGGAAAATGTGGTTGCTCCAATACAACGACTGTCGAGATTTACAGCATTGCGGCGCCTGCATATTGGGCGCAAACTTGTGCCAACTCGTGTCGAGTTAGCGCGGCCCGCAACGGCTTGCGTTTGCTCAGACTCTGCAATGTTCCTCTAAAGTAATCTTGCCTTCAATCTTTAACGCGCTGCCTTTTGTGGGGGTCATCTTGGGAACGATACAGGAAAGTTTGCCGGACAAGGAAGCCAGTCCAGAGCCGCCCATCAGCGTGCCTGCACCGGTTTCGAAGCGACAGAGTTTGCCGCCGAAAGGGTCATGCTGGTACTGCGAAAAGCCGCTGGACAGTGTGCGCCGTTTCTGCGGCAAGGAATGCGCCGATGGCTTCGATGAAGAAGCCGAATACACCCGCTGAGATGGTTCAGCGGCCGCGCCAGCGCTACGTCGCCGTGCGTGTCAGCGCACCCAGTGCGCGTTCGTAATCGAAGTCGTTAACCGCCGCGGTGACTTGCCGTAGCGCCGGTTCACCGAGGATCACGCCCAGGCTGGCGGCATTTTCTTCCACCAGATCCACTGCGGCGCCGTCCCTGTTACGCAGTAATTCCATCAGCCGTGCCAGCAGCGCCGGGTCTTCCGGCAGGGCACGCGCTTGCCTGAAGCCCTGTCCGCTGCCATCGTCGAGCAGCACATCGAGCAGGCGCAGCACCTGCTCGAATTCGCTGTCGAGCGCGCGGATCAGTTCGCGCTGCTGCGGCGCGCCGGTGCGCAGCGCATGTTCGGCGGCGCTGGCCTGGGCATGCAGGCGGCCGGCGCCGATCATGCCGGCCGCGCCCTTGAGCGTGTGCGCCAGTAATTGCGCGCTGGCCAGGTCGCCCGTGTCGAAGGCGCGCTGCGCGGCCAGGGCGCCGGCGGCGTAATCTTTTCGAAAACGTTGCAGCATGCGGCGGTACAGATGATGGTCGCCCATGACCCGCTCGAGTCCTTCGGCCACGTCGATGATGTCCTGCGAATGGTCGGGCTGCCGCATGCGCTTGCCGCTGTCGAATCGTCAATGGATTAACGATAACAGATAGCGCGCCTGCCTGCCTGTTTGCGGCTGCTATTTTGTGGTGAACGACCAGCTCTGCTCGACCGCCACGCTATCGACCGTACCCTTGAAATTCACGTCGTAGGTGGTGCCGCTCTTGAGCACCGCCAATGGAATGATGGCGGCCGCCGAGCGCGGGGTGTGTTCGTCGCCGCTCGGGCTCAGCAGCTTGACGCTGAGCTGGCCGGCGCCGCGCGGCGCGACCGTAAAGCTGGTCACGGTGACGGTCGAGGTGATGTCGGCGTGCACGGAAATTGGATAGCCGACTTCGTTAACGCCTTTAGTGTCCACCGGGTCGGGTGTTTCGTTATCGGTGAAAAAATTCGTCGGCACCAGGGTCTGGTTGCTGAACGGCCAGTGGACCAGCGCGCCGCGGCCGATGCCGGGGGTGCTGCCGTCGGCGGCGGCGAAATCGGCCGTGAAATAGGTGTAGCCGGCGCTGGTGGTGGCCGCGCCCGTGCCGATCTCGGCGAACTTCGGCTCGAAGATGGCGAAGCGGTGGTAGATGGCCGTGATCAATTCCTCGGACATGAAGAAGCCGGACGAACTGGAGGTGGCGGAAATGACTTCGCCCGCATAGCCGCCGCCGCCGAACACATATTTGGCGGTTGCCAACCGGTCCTGGGTGCGCACGCCGGTAAAGCCGGGCATGCCCGCGGTTTGCTCGTGGGTCACCGTGTTGTTCAGCTTTTGATAGTCGGAATGGCCTTGAGCGGCGGTATCGATCAGCGCGTTGCGCGTCAACACCGGCATGCCGATCTGCGCGCGCCGGTAGTTGATCCACACCCTGCCATCGGTGGCGATATTGTTGGTCAATGCCGGCGCGCCCGGCTCGGTCGCCACCGGCGTCGAGGTCGATGCCGACGTCGCGCTCGATCCGCCGCCACCGCACGCGGCCAGCAACAAGGCGCTGGCCAGCGCCGTCATGGTCAAACGCCAAGGCCTGAAATTGGTCATTTATTACTCTCCTGCACGGAAAATTATCAGCATCGATTCTAGGCGAATTCGCTGGCGCGTGAGCGCTGTTTCGTTTGCTTTTAGGGGGTAAACCGGCCTTTGCGGAGTAGAATGACAAGACAATCTTGTCATTCTTGCGAGGAAATTTGAAACCAAGCCGACAGCGGCGCCTTGCGCGCGCCAAATTTGCCCTGCCGAGTTTTGTGACCTTGCTCTCGATTGCCTGCGGCTTCGGCAGCATCGTCATTTCCATCGATAACGCCCACGTCGGCGCACCCAAGGCCTATCAGATGGCCGCCATCCTGCTGGTGCTGGCCGGCGTGTTCGACGCCCTCGACGGCATGGTGGCGCGCATGACCGGCACCTCGTCCAATTTCGGCATGCAGCTCGATTCGATCGCCGACGTGATGAACTTCGGCTGCGCGCCGGCCATGCTGCTGTACTGCTACGGTTTCGTCCAGCTGGGTGCCGGGCACCCGACCCTGGTCCGCATGGGCGGCCTGGCCTGCTTCATCTTTGTCGCCTGCGGCGCGCTGCGGCTGGCGCGCTTCAACGTCAATGTGGGACGCACCGATCCGCGCTATTTCGTCGGCATGCCGATCACCGCCGGGGCCGCCTGCGTCGCCTCGGTCGTGGTGGCCTGGCCGACCCCGCCGCTGACCATGTTGCAAAGCTATGGCGTGATGCTGCTGATGGTGGCGGTCGGGACCCTGATGGTGTCGACCGTGCGCTTCCCCAGTTCCAAGCAGCCGAAAAGCGTCGGGCTGCTGGTGGCGGCCGCCGTCGCGCTGGCCTTGCTGGCGTGGCTGCAAAGCCGCTTCTTCGTGCTGTTCTTCCTGCTGTACGTGAGCGCCACCCTGCTGCTCAACATTGCATGGCAGATGGGCTGGCGCGGGATCGCCGCGCCCCGGGTCTACCACGACTGATTTGCAACAGCCTCCAGGCGTCAAGCGAATTTGTCGAGCAGGGCGGCCAGCTTGGCCGCTGCCGCTTGCGCTTCGAGCAGATCGTCGGCATTGGCGCTTTGGGTCAACAGGCTACCTGACAGCAATTGCACGAAGCAGCGGTCGAGCGCCTTGCGCGCCGCCGCCATCTGCTGGGCCACCGCGTCGCAATCGCCGGGCCCGTCGGCCATCGCCAGCAATTTCTGCACCCCGCGCAATTGCCCTTCGATCCGCGCGAGGCGGTTGAGCAAGTCTTTCTTTTGCCGCGCCGTCAAGGCGCTGCCTTCGACCAGTTTGTAGCTGTTGTCGGACATGATGTCAGGCGACCTCGCGGCCGCACGCCGCGCGCAGGATCGCGAACCAGTCGCTGCGCGCGAGGGTGAACTGGGTGCCGGCCACCGCCACGCCGATGGCTTCGATGCGGCTGCTGCCGGTCAGCGGCAGCGGGCGGCAGGGCAATTGCATGATCCAGGCGAACACCACGCTGGCGAAGGGTTTGCCGAGCTGGTCGGCAATGCCCTTGATCACCAGGCGCAGGTTGTCGGCGTTGTGATCGCTGCCGCTGAACAGGCGTCCACCGGCCAGCGGCGACCAGATCATCGGCGACACGCCCAGATCCTGCAGGCCGTCGAAGGTATCGTCGAACATCGGCGCCGTGTGCAGCGGGGAAAATTCGACCTGGTTGGTGCACAGCGCGATGCGCTTGTTCAGCGTGTCGAACTGATGGCGGGTGAAATTGGATACCCCGAAGTGACGCACCTTGCCGGCCTGGCGCAAGGCCTCGAACGCGGCGGCGATTTCGTCGAAGTCCATCAGCGGATCGGGGCGGTGAATCAGCAGCAGGTCGAGGTAGTCGGTCTGCAATTGACGCAGCGATTCATCGACCGAGGCGGCGATATGGGCCGCGCTGGTGTCGTAATGCTTGATGGTGTGTTGGGGGCGCTGCGGCGAGACCAGCTTGATACCGCATTTGCTGACCAGTTCGATCCGCTGGCGCAGCGAGGGTTGCAGCTTGAGCGCTTCGCCGAACAGGCATTCGACGCTGTAGCCGCCGTAGATATCGGCGTGGTCGAAACTGGTCACGCCCAGTTCGATGCACTGCTCGATGAAGGCCAGGCGCTGCTCGACCGTCATGCCCCACTCGCTCATGCGCCACATGCCGGCCACGATGCGCGACAGGGTGAGCCCGGCGCTGGAGGTGGCAACGCGCGGGCAGGACAGGTCGGCGGGCAGGGCGAGGTGCATGTTGGCTTTCATGGGGAGACGTTCTTTCGCCCCATTATAACGATCCTGCCGGGCGCGGCAGGCGCGCCCCTAGCTCGATCCTGTCTGAACGATTACTTCATCCACAGGCGCATGGAATCCCAGGCGCGCCCGAAGATCGTGGCCTGCGACACTTCGTCCAGGGCCACGACCGGCAATTCCAGCAGGGGACGGCCGTCGACGATCATTTTCAGCGAGCCGACCCGGCTGTTCTTGGCCAGCGGCGCGACCAGCGGGTCCTTGCGCTCCAGCACCGGCTTCATCTTGCCGGCCACGCCTTTCGGCACCGTCACCAGCACATCGTTAGGGAAACCGATCCTGACGGTGCTGGCCGAGCCTTTCCACACTTCCGGACTCTGGATGGCCTGGCCCTTGCTGTACAGCTTGACCGTGTCGAAGTTCTGGAAGCCCCAGTTCAGCAGCTTCTGGCTTTCCTGGGTGCG
>CBFGOU010000317.1:0-5788 GCA_965650445.1 uncultured Oxalobacteraceae bacterium
ACCGAAGAGACCGGCACCCA
Organism: uncultured Oxalobacteraceae bacterium; assembly: GCA_965650445.1. Lineage (GTDB taxonomy): Bacteria > Pseudomonadota > Gammaproteobacteria > Burkholderiales > Burkholderiaceae_D > Telluria_A. Next base: position 21 of record CBFGOU010000317.1, read on the forward strand.
GATCGACATCAGCGACGAAGGCGTGGTCACCATCGCTTCGGTCGACGCTGCCGCCGGCCAGGAAGCCAAGCGCCGCATCGAAGAGCTGACCGCCTCGGTCGAAGTGGGCAAGACCTACGACGGCGTGGTGCTCAAGCTGCTGGACTTCGGTGCGATCGTTCAGGTCATGCCAGGCAAGGACGGCCTGCTGCACATCTCGCAGATCGCCAACGAGCGTGTGAACGCCGTGGCCGACTATCTGAAAGAAGGCCAGCAAGTGCGCGTCAAGGTTCTGGAAACCGATGACCGCGGCCGTCTGAAGCTGTCGATGAAGGCCGCTGAAGGCGCTGCGGAAGCCGCTCCCCTGTAAGGCTTGCCGGCTTCGGCCGGTAAAAAACCGCCAGCGCAGCGATGCGTCTGGCGGTTTTTTTATTCCGCGTGCGCGAGGGCGGCTTATTTATCCTTCACCGTGAACTCGCCGAATGGCTTCAACTGCGCCGCAATCGCCTTGCTGTCGCCCACCACCACGATCGACTGGCGCTCCGGCGCGAAGTACTTCTTGCCCATCGCCCGCACCTGGTCGGCCGAGACCTTCTGAATCTTCGGTACGAACTGGCCCAGGAACTCGGCCGGCAGGCCAATCAGCCAGTTGCCCGCCAGCGTACCGGCCACCGCCCGCTGCATCTGGTTGCTGACCAGGTAGCTGCCCGCCATGTAGCGCTTGTTCATGCTCATTTCCGCGGCCGGCACGGCTTGCGCGCCGAGGCGCCGGTACTCCTTCATATATTCCTGCAGCGCCGCGCCGGTCACTTCATTGCGCACGTCGGCGCCGCCGACGATGCCGCCGCCGTCACGGTAGATGCGCGCGCCGGCCGTGGCGCCGTAGGTATAGCCCTTTTCCTCGCGCAGATTGAGGTTGACGCGGCTGCTGAAGCTGCCGCCGATGATGGTGCTGGCAAGGCGCAGCGGCACGTAGTCGCCGGCGCTGGCGGCCGAGCCGGGGCTGCCCAGGCGCAGCGTCGATTGCACGCTGCCCGGCCGCTCCAGCACCAGCCGCACCGGCTTGGCGGCGCCTGGCGCCGGCGGCGTCTCCGGCGGCGCCTCACCGGCCGCCTTCCAGTCGCCGAACGCCACCGTGGCCAGCTGGATCGCGTCGGCGCTGCCGATCCGGCCGGTAATGACCAGCAGGCTGCGCTCGGGCCTGAAACGCCGCGCATGCTCGCTGCGCAGCCCCGCTTCGCTGACGGACTCGATCGATTCCTCGGTCGGCGTGGTCTGGCCGTACGGATGGGCGCCGTAGATCGCCTTGCTGAGCGCGCGGTCGGCCCGGAAGCCCGGCTGGGCTTCCTGCACCTTCAGGTTTTGCAGCGCGTTGGTCTTGGCCAGCTGCACCTCGTTGGGCGGAAACGCCGGCGTGCGCACCACTTCGGCCAGCAGGTCCATCATCGGCCCGGCGTGCGAGGCCAGTGCATTGGCCGACACCGTGATGCCGTCGTTGTTGGCGCCGCCGCCCACCGATCCGCCGTAACTCTGCGCCGCTTCGGCCACGGCGCGCGAATCGCGCTTGGAGGTGCCTTCGTTGAGCAGGCCGGCCAGGATGTTGGCAAAGCCCGGATGGCGCGCATCGTCGGCGGCATAGCCGGCCCCGCGCACGGCCAGCACGTAATCGACCCGCGGCAGGCCGCTGCGCGGCACCACCCACACCTGCAGGCCGTTGGACAGGGTCTTCTTGGTGATGCTGGGCACGGGAATCGGCTTGTCCTTGCCGAACGGCGGCATCTTCGACGGTGCCGCGCCGGCGCTCCACGCGCACGGCGCGCAGGCCAGCGCCGCGCAGAAGGCGAATATCAGTTTGTTCATCGCGGTCTCCTTATGGCTTGGCCGCGGGTTTGCGGTCGATCACGGTACGGTTGTTGCGGGTCAGGTAGGTGCTGGCCGCGCGCGCAATGTCGGCCGGGCTCACCGCGTCGATCCAGCCGGGGATCTGGTTGACGACCTGGGCATCGCCCCACAGGGTCTGCAGCTTGGCCAGGTGATTGGCGCGGCCGACAAAGCTTTCCAGCGAGTTGTACCAGTCGGCCAGCATGTGGGTCTTTACGCGCGCCAGGGTGGCCTCATCCACGCCATGTTTGGCCACCTTGGCGATCTCCTCGTCGATCGCGGCCAGCACCGCATCGGCATTGGTCGACGGCTTGTACAGGGCGAACACGGTAAACAGGGTAGGGCCGTCGTATTCCCAGGGGCTGGTCAAGCCGTACAGGCCGTCGACGTTGAGCGCCAGTTCGCGCCCCTTGACCAGGCTTTGGTACAGGATCGAGGCATCGCCCTCGGCCAGCAGGTTGCCCAGCACCGTCATCGCGGCCTGATCGGGGCTGCCGCGCGGCGGCATTTTCCAGGCCGCCGCGATGGCCGGCACCTGGGCCAGCGCATCGCTCTGCGCGACCCGCTTTTCGGCCGTGTTGAGCGGCTCGGTAAAATCGGCCGGCGGCGGTGTCGGGCGGCGCGCGATCGCGCCGAAATATTTCTGCGCCAGGGCGAAGCCCTGCGCGGCACTGATATCCCCGGCAATGGCCAGCACTGCGTTATTCGGGCCGTAGTAGTCGCGGTGGAAGCTGCGCACATCGTCCAGGCTGGCGCCTTCCAGGTCGTCGAAACTGCCGTAGCCGTCGTGCCTGTTTTCCCATTTCTGGAAGGCGTACTGGTTGATGTCGATCCACATGAAGCCGCCGTAGGGCTGGTTCTTGACGTTGACCCGAATCTCCTCCTTGACCACATCCTGCTGGTTCTTCAGCGTGGCGGGGTTGAAATCCAGGGTTTTCATGCGGTCCGCTTCCAGCCACAGTATGGCCTGCAGCGCCGACGCCGGGGCGGTCTCGATGTAGTCGGTGTAGTCGGGACGGGTCGAACCGTTGTTCTGGCCGCCGCCTTCGGTGATGGCGCGGTCGAACGCGCCCTTGGGGGCGTTGGGCGTGCCCTGGAACATCAGGTGTTCGAACAGGTGCGCGAAGCCGGTGCGGTTCTTCGGTTCCAGCCGCATGCCGACGTGGTACACCACCGACACCCCGACGGTGGGCGAGGAATGGTCGGGCGAGACCACCACGGTCAGTCCGTTGCCGAGCTGCTTGACGTGCACCGGCAGCGACCAGCGGTCGGTGCTGGCGGCCAGGGCCGGCAGGGAGAGGAAGAATCCGGCCAGCAGGACGGACAGGGTGCGCAGCAGCATGGTCACCTCGAAAGCGAAAGTCGATGGCGTTATATTTTAGGGCATATTGGCGTTTCTGCCACGTTAGGTATGCCGGACGAAAAAAAGCCGCCGGAACAGCTTGGTTCCGGCGGCCGGTCGAGCGAGAGGCGCGGTGATTACGCCTGGTCTTTCTGCTTGCGGCGGCGTGCGGTGAAGGCCAGCAGGCCCAGGCCGCCCAGCATCATTGCATAGGTTTCCGGCTCAGGTACCGGTGCCAGTGCCAGGTCGGCGGTGTACTTGCCGGCGCCATTGCCCAGCGATGCGCCGTTGATCAGCACGTAGTAGCTGCCGGCGGCCAGGTTCGCGTACGAGAAGTTCCAGTTGTCGACGTTGCCCGAGGACAGCTGGGTCGCCGTCAGCAGCTTGCCGCCACCGTCGTACAGCGAGAAATCGTTGATCGACAAACCGGTGACATCGCTGCCGCCGATCGACCACACGTCACCGGTGAGGGTGCCGGCGACCGAGGTGGTAAACGAGTACTTGTCGGAGAAGGTGTTGCCGGCATTTTGGGAGCCAAACTTGGCACCGAAGAACACGGTGTTGTCCGCGTCCCAGGTCAGAGCTTCTTCCGGGTGGCTGATGTCGGCTGCCTGAGCGCCGAACGAGGCCGCAGCCAACGCCAGAGCGGACAGTAATGCTTTGGATTTATTCATATTTGCACCTTTTGAGTTTGCCTTCAACAAAGGCTGGGTTGTGGCAGATAGACGCGACGAGTCGCGAGTGGGCAATTTAGCATCGCACCTCGCGCGGCCTCAGCCGACACACGCTTGCGATTACAATCTGTTGCATATTTCTAATTGGAATTAAATTTCCAATAGTAAATAGCTATTACGCATAGCCGCCATAGTAAGCGGTGCCCCGGGAGTGGTGGCTATTGCATCGTTTTATTGATAGTTTGTAGGACTGTAACTACAAAATGACGGGGGGATCGCTGAGCGGGACCTTAAGTGAACTCTAAGCCTGGTACGAGCGGAAAGTGACCTGCGCCAACATGCAGTCGATGTCCCTGCCACTTGCTGGCACACGCCCGGTCGCGCTGGTGCGTGCCCTGCGCCAACTTGGTGAGTGCGGGCGCCTGCGGCGCTATGTCGAGATGGCACGAAACCTGCTGATGTACGAGGGTTAGCCGTACCACGGCACCCACGACACGGAGGCACAGATGTTCGACCACGCAGTAGTTCCCCGCAACCGGCAAGAGCACGACAGCGCCGGCGTCAAGCTGTCCGGCGACGTGTTCGGCGCCCTGATCAACCTGTCCGGACGGCGCCGCTTCACCTCGCAGCGGGTGGTGCTGTACGCCGTGCTGGCCTCGCTCGGCCACGAGGGCGCGGCCGCCACCGCGCACGACACCCTGGCGGCGTTTCGCGACGCCCATATCACCCTGGTCGAAGGCAAGCACGGTTTGCCCGGCATTTTCTGCGGCCAATTGCAAGACGCTTATTTCGGCACCTTGCAGGGCGACAAGATCATCCGCGACTTCATCAAGCTGGCCGAAACCACGCTCGAGGCGATCATTGGCGATGTGCGCGGCGCGCCTCTGCTGCTCGATGAGCTGGTGCGTACCGCCACCCCGCTGCTGAGCGTGCTCAACGGCCTGACCCTGGTCTACGAGGAGCAGGCCAGGCGCCACGCGCAGCTGCAACGCAAGCAGATGCAGGAAATGATGGGCGACATCAAGACCATCGCCAAACAGGCCCGCATGGTCGCCTTCAATGCCCAGATCGTGGCGGCGCGGGCAGGGCAGGTCGGCAAGGAATTTGCCGTCGTCGCCAGTGTGATGAGCAACATCACCGGCGAGATCGACGAGCTGGTTCAGGGCGCGCTGGCCGGCTCGCTCGCTTACTAGCAGCCCGGCAGGCTGCTAGGCCTGGGCGGCCAGGTAGCCGCCCAGGCGCTCGCCCAGGCACAGCAGGGTGAGCGTGGGCGGCAGTCCCCACGGCCCCGGCAGGACCGAGGCGTCGCACACGTACACCCCGGGCGCGGCCGTCTGCAAATGCCGGTCGACGCCGGCGCCGATGGGCACGCTGCCGCCCGGATGCGCGGCGAAATGGTGGGTCTGGAACAGCTTGCGTGCGCCGGCCCCGGCCAGGATCGCGCGCGCCATCGCGGTGCCCCGCGCCAGCCTGGCCCGGTCGTGCGCGTGCAGGCGTTTGTCGACCCAGCGCGGGCCGACCGCGCCGCCGATCCGGTCGCCGATCTTGACCATGATGGTCAAGCTGCGCCGGTGCGCGCCGACCCGGTCGAGGCGCCCGGCCTGCAGCGCAAACGCCTGATACATGGGGCCGGGCAGGGTCATGTCGGCCAGGGTGATGCCCTCGTCCGGCAAATGCAGGCCGGCCGCCATCGGCACTTCGGCCCCGCCATCGATGCCGTCGACCGCGCCGGCCACCGCCACCACCGGATCGCTGAAGAATGGCGCGCGCGGCCCGGCCAGAGCGGAGCGGTGCAGCAGGCGCGGGCTGCCGATGCCGCCGCCGGCCACGATCACGACTGGCGCCTTGATCACCATGCGCTCGCCGCCGCGGAGCAGTTCCACGCCGGCGGC
>CBFGOU010000318.1:0-5758 GCA_965650445.1 uncultured Oxalobacteraceae bacterium
GTCGAGTGCTGGTCGGCGTCGGTGATGTTGAGGCCGGCATCGGCGAGGAAGCCGCTGACCGCGGCGATCAGACCCGGGCGATCCGGGCAGGCGAGGAGCAGGCGCGATGTCGGGGGGTTGCCGGCCACGCCGGCGGCCCACGGCCAGTCGCTGTACAGCGCTTCGCCTTTGCTGTTTTTCGGTCCGTGGCGCGACTGCAGCAGCGCGTCGATCTGCGCCTGCGACAGGCAGCCTTCGGCCTTGTCGCCGCTGCAGGCCTTGGCGCGCAGGCGCGGCAGCACCTTGGCATCGGTGCAGCGCTGCGAGTCGCCGACGATGCCGTCGGCCAGGCCGTCGTCGCCATCGCATCCCTCCAGCACGGACGCGCGCACGAGGGTGAAGTCGGCATCGGCAAAGCTCTTGTGCAGCTGGGCGGCCACCGGCGCGCCCAGGACGGCGCCGAAGGCTTTCACATCCCAGGCTTCGGCAAGGGCGGCGCGCGGCAGCGAAAGGCCCGGTGCCGAGGCCAGAATGCCGTCGAACTCCTCGGGATAGCGCTGGGCGAACATCATGCCCTCCTGTCCTCCCTTGGAGCAGCCGACGAAGTACGAAAAGCGCGGCTTTTCGCCATAGTACTGGCGCAAGACCTGCCTGGCCGCCACCGCCACCGCCTTGAGCGAGGCGTGGCCGTAGTCCGCACGCGCCTGCGGATCGAAGCCGAAGGTTAGCTGGCCGTTGTGGGCCGGGTCGGAATTTGTGGCGTTGTCGTGGCCGGAATCCTGGCTTACCACCGCGTAGCCTTGGGCCAGCGCCGGCGGCTGGCCGGGGCCGAGCGCACCCTCGGCGTTGCCGATCACGCCGTTGCTGCCACCGCCACCCTGGAACAGGAAACGCTTGTTCCACGCAATCGGCAGGCGCAGGTGAAAGCGAATCGCGTACTTCTGCCCGGCCACACCGGTGCGCTCGCGCAGCCTGCCGGTCACTTCGCAGTGCGCCGGCAATGCGGCCGTCGCGGCAACCAGCCGGCTGGCCTCCAGGCGCACAGTCTTGTCGCTGAACTTGAGCGCCTTGGCCGACAGGCCGGCGCAGCGCGCCTCGTCCTTCTGCGGCACCGCATGCAGGGAGGCCGACACCGCGCCGCCCAACACCATCAATGCTAAGTGTTTGATTTTCATGAGTGCCGCGTCTCCTGGATGCTTTTGCATCATTATTTTAAATAACTGTTTTTTAGTATAACGATATTAACTGGAAACGCAAGCGCAAAAAAACCCGCCGGAGCGGGTTTGCGGTCGTCGCCTGGGCTTGGCGGCCAGCATGATTTGCCATTCTGGCCGCCGACGGTGTCAGCGCGTGTGCGTGCCCGTCTCGCGGGCGCGGATCGATTGCAGCAGGGTGCTGCGGGAAGAGTTCAAATGAATGCGCATGGCCTCCAGCGCCCCCGCGATATCGCGCCGCGCCAGGGCGCGCAGGATGTCGAGGTGCTCGTGCGCCGCGTACTGGTTGCGCGCCATTTCCGTGCCCTTGTCCCACTGATAGTGATAGTGGAACACCAGCGAGACGATGTCGTAAAAGCCCTGCGCGAAGCGGTTGTTCAGACGACCGATAAGAAACGTGTGGAAATCGCGGTCGAGCGCGGGAAAGTCCTTGTGGCGCGCCGGCATGACTGAACCGAGCTGCTCATGGCGCACGATCAACTCGTTCAAGGCCGCGAAGGCTTCATCGCCCGCCGCCAGTGTGCCGAAGCGTTCGATCGCGGCCAACTCGAACATCTCGCGCACGTCGGCCAGCTCCATGGCGAACCCGCGGTCGAAGGCACACAGGCGCCAGCCGCCATGGGGCTTTTTCTCGATCAATCCATAACGCGAAAATTCGATCAGGAATTCGCGCACGCTGATCGTGCTGACGCCGGCCGCACGCGCCAGTTCCGCCTCTGAGAATTCCGCACCCGGCGGCAAGTCGCTGTGGTAGATGCGATCCAGAAGCACCTGCCGGACCCGGTCCGAGCCGCTCTGCAAATCGGCGATGTCGAAAAAATCCTCGCGCGCCGGCTTGCGCAGCAAACGGCGCTCCTTCAGGTCGTCGATCAGTCCGCGCGTATGGAAATACACAAGCGCACTGCGAATTGCCGTTCGGCTGCCCCCCGCCAGCGCGACCATCTGCTGCTCCGTGGGCAGCCCGTCCCCGATCTCAGCATGAGTTTCGATGTGCTGGAGCAGCAGATTAGCGCTCCGCTTAAAGACGGTAGGGGGTCGAGCCATGGGAATCGGAAGACGCCGGGAAGGCAATCATATATAGCGAACACGCGGGCATTCTACAACATCGCCCGCGGTCGATGCCGACGCCGGGGATGCGTTGCAGCACCCCGGCGCGTCGCGCGACCACCGAATCGAACAACGGCGCTAATCGATGCCGGACAGTATGCCGGGTTCGCTGAGCGCGCGCTCCCGGTAGGAACGCGGCGTAAAGCCCAGCTCGCGCTTGAACACCAGGTGCATGTACTGGGTGGTCGTGAAACCGCAGGCCAGCGCCACGTCGGCGATGCTGCGTTCCCCGCTTTCGAGGGCAGATTTGGCGGCATCGAGCTTGACCCGCAGGATCTCGTCGTGCACGCTGTATCCCAGTTCCTGACGGAAGTATGCCTCGAGCGAGGTGCGCGAGACGCCCACGTATTCGGCCACCTGGTGGCTCTTGATGCCCTGGCAGGCGTACTGGCGGATGAAATGGCGCCCCCGCATCACGTGCGGATGCTTGATGACCTGGTGCTGGCTGGAGGCGAGCACGTTGATGCCGGCCGGCGGCACCAGAATACGGGTGTCCGCCAGCGGAACGCCGTGCAGCATCTGGGCCAGCAAATGGGCTGCCGTGCGCCCCATCTCCTGCGCGCCCTGGATCACCGAACTGAGCGGTATGCGGGTGAGCATGCGCACCATCGGGTCGTTGTCGATACCGATCAGCGCCACCTGCTCCGGCACCGCGATGCCGGCGATCGCGCAGGCTTGCAGCAACTGGCGCGCGCGCGCATCCGTGACGGCGATGATGCCGATCGGTTTGGGCAGGCTGCGCAGCCAGGCGATCTGGCCCTGCACCGCCTCGTCCCACGACGGCGCGCTGGTGTCGCAGCCTTGGAAGATCTCGGTTTCCATCTCGTCGTCTTGCATCAGGCTGCGGAAGGCATTCTCGCGCTCTTGCGCCCAGCGGTTTTCCCTGGACTTGGGAAGGCTGAACATGGCGAAGCGCTGCAGCCCAACATCGATCAGATGGTCGCGTGCCAGTTTGATCAGCTTGTAATTATCGGTCGCCACATAGGGCACGCCGCCCGGATACTCCGCGTCGCTGGCATAGGAACCGCCTACCGCCACCACAGGAACATTACAGTGCGCCAGGGCCGCCGCCACGGCCGGATCGTCGAAATCGGCAATGATGCCGTCGCCCTGCCAGCGCTCAATTCCGGTCAGGCGCAGACGGAAATCTTCTTGCAGGAACAAATCCCAGGCTGCGCGCTTACTGCCCATGTAGGCGGCGATGCCGGCAGTGACCTCGCGGTCGAACATCTTGTTGGCGTTGAACAGCAGGGCAATCCGGTGTGGTTTCGCGATCTTCATCTTAGGCGAATCCAAGAAAACGTTTGCAGATATGCACCGCGAAGATCCAACCGCCGCCGCTGCCGGCACCGCACGCCGTCGCCGCTAACGACAGCGGCAGCGCGCCACTGAAATTGAAGGCCATGACTCTCTCCATCATGTATTTTTATAATAAAAAACAATTTACGAGCACTCAGCATGGCGGCTCTCTCTACCGCCCCATCCTGGGTTGGATGGCCCTGCTGCTGGTACTTCAATCACCGCGATGAGCGAATTCTTCTGTACACTATATATATGGCACAATTTCAATGCAAGCTTTATCGCCGCCTCCCCCCGCGCCGTTGCATGATGCATACGCCGGCTTGCCGCAGTGTTGATCGGCTGGCCGGGTTGTCGAGGCCGACGCCGTGGGAACCGGCATGTCGTCATTCCCTTCACGGGGCCTGTGGGCGCAACAGGGGCCGCCAAAGCCGCCTCAAAAGCTACCGGCAAGATGTCGGAGACCATGGATTACCGAGAAAGCTGAGAACTCAGGCCGACCGGTTCGGCCTCACGTTCAAGGCAGACGCGGGCCAGCCATGCGCGCACCGGCCGGTCATACCACCGTGACAGGGCAAAGGCGAACAGCGTCACGCCGCAGTACATCGCAACGGCGACCGCCGCCAGCAAAGGTTTGGAGGGATGCGTGGTCCAGTTCCAATGGGCGAAGATATAAATGAATGGATAGTGGACGATGTAGACTGGGTACGACAACTCACCGGCCAGGCGCACAAGCCGCCCCGCGCCGCCTTCGGCCTGGCCCGATCCGGCGCCGGCCATCAGGACGAACGGGAACACGACGATCACGCACGCTGCCTCGAACAGCCAGTTGAACGCCCCAAACATGGGCGCGCAAAATACGGCGATGAGCAGCAGCGACAACAGCGCGAAGGGATATGGCAGGGAAACGCGCAGCTTCATCCGGTACACGAGCAGTCCCAGCAGAAACGGGCAGGCCAGGCGGACCGGCGCGACCCAGAAATGATCCCACCCCCAGCCGTAGCCGAGGTTGCCGAATAGTTTCGCCGTCCACAGCAGGCCAAGCGCACTGATAAGGCACAGTACAAGATGCAGCTTGCGCCCCAGCCGCGGCGCGCATAGCGCATACAGCACGTTGGCGATGTATTCCTGGAACAGCGTCCACGATGGACCGTTGACCGAATGCGTTTCGCCGAAATAATTGGGCAGCGTCGGCGTGGGCAACAGCACCAGGCTCAGGGAGAACGTCAGGAGCAGCATGCCAGGCGAGAGCTGGCCGCCGACCCGCTGGGCATTTCCCGCGAACGGATCGAGCAGGTAGCAGACGATGCCGACGATCATCGCCACGATCACCATCGGGTGCAGCCTGATGATCCTGCGCATGAAGAAGCCTGCCGGCGCCAGGCGCAGCCGGTCCGCGGCCTGCAGGGACAGGCGGGCGTCGTACGCGTGGCCCAGGACGAAACCGGACAAGGCGAAGAAAAAGTCCACCGCGAGAAACGTGTGCGGCATCGGATTCTGTTCCGGCCCGGGCACCAGCAGTTCCCAGATGTGGAACATGAATACGCAGAACGCGGCAGTGCCACGCAAGCCGTCCAGCACGTGGTAATGGGATTTCACGACAACATTCCTTTGATGGGTGGCGCGGCGACCTTGTGCCGGATGTACTCGGCATGGTCGGGCATAAGCTCGACGGCCCGCGCGACGGTCTCGCCCAGCTTGGCGAAGTGGGCGTGCAAGGCCGGCATGTTCATGAAATCGATGAGCGGATCGTAGGTCTTGGGCATGATGCCCAGTCCCATCAGGAGCGCCACATGCGAGGACTCCGAAAATCCTTCCTTGTCGTAGATAACGACGCGGCCGGTTTCGCGGAACAGCTCGATCTGGTGCCGCAGCGAGTCCGGCACCGGCATGTTGGCGCAGTAGCGCCAGAATTCGGAATCGGTCCGGTTGGTGACCTTGTAGTGCAGGATGATGAAGTCGCGCACGAACTCGACGCGCTGCGCCACCAGGCGGTTGAACTCATCGGCCAGCTCGGGGCGCAAATCGCGATCGGGAAAGTACTGTAGCAGCCAGCCGACCGCGTTTTCGATCATGTTGATGCTGGTCGATTCGAGCGGCTCGAGAAAGCCGCTCGACAAGCCGATGGCGACGCAGTTCTTGATCCAGGACTTGCGCCG
>CBFGOU010000319.1:0-5755 GCA_965650445.1 uncultured Oxalobacteraceae bacterium
ACAGCGCCGCGATGGTCCAGGTCTTGCCGGTGCCGGCGCTGGCCTCGATCAGGCGCGTGCCGTGCAGCGGAAAGCGTAGCGGGTCGAGCAGTTCGCTCATGCCGCATCCCGTTCCAGCGCGGCCGCCTTGACGTGCTGGCCGATCCACTCCGCCAGCGGGCCATACAGCTCCTGCGCCACGGCGGCAAAGCGGCCGTCGGCGCTCAAGGCCGCGTAATCCGGCCACAGGCGCGCCAGCGCTTCGTCGCCGACTTCGCCGGAAATCTCGAAGCCGCCGTCATACGCGGTGCGCGCATCGCCGCCGCGCAGCAGCGCCAGGGCGCTCTTGCAGGCGGTCGGCAGCGGCGCGTCCAGATTGCTGCGCCACAGGCGCACGATGCCGTTGAGCGTTTCCAGCGCCGCAGCCGGGTCGAGCGGCGCCATGGTGACGATGGCGTCGCGCGCGACCAGGTAGCCGGTCAGCGGCTGGCCGGCGGCAGCGGAGGCCAGCTGGCGCAGCCATGCGCCGATCAGCTTATCGCCGCGCGGCCCGCCTTCCCGGTCGGTGACTTTGGAGGACATCTGCGCCAGCCACACGGTGGCGCCTTCGCCGCTGCGCAGTTTGTCGATCCAGTCATCGAGGTGCACGCCGCCCAGGTCGAGGCTGACCGGCAGTTTGGACGCGCCGTCGGCGAAACGCCGGCACAGCGCCAGCCATGCGCTGCGCACCGGGATCAGTTCGTCCACCAGGCGGCGCTGCCACTGCTGCCCCACCAGGCCGATCGGCAGGACGCCTTCGCGCCCGAAGCGTTCGGCGCGCAGGGTCAGGCCGGCGCGCACGTCGGACAGCGATTCCGGCTCGCTGGCGTCGTCGAGCAGCGTGTCTTCCAAAAAGTAGCGCTCCAGCGCGTCCAGCGAAAACGGTTCCTCGTCTTCGCCGATCAGGTCGGCTTCGGCAAACGACACGCCCAGGCGGCGCCGGAAGAAGTAGCGCGCCGGCTGGCGCAGGAAGCTGGCCAGCTCGCCCAGCTTGAGGCGGTAGTCGCGTTCCAGTTCGTATGGCGCCAGCGCACCGTCCGGGCTGCCGGCAGCGGCATGGGCGGCGCGCCACTCCGCGGCATAGGTGCGCAGGCCGCCGGCTTCGAAATAACGGCGGCTGAACGGCTGCAGCGCGTGCTCGGTGGTCATGGCGCGCACATCGAGCTTCCAGCCGGCCGCCAGGTAATCGCGCAGCTGCGCCACCAGCACCGAGGCCGGCTGCTCGCTGTTGTCGCGCACATTGCGCCCGACCCAGCTGATATACAGCTTGTCGCGCGCGGCCAGCACGGCTTCGAGCATCAGATAACGGTCGTCGTCGCGGCGCGAGCGGTCGCCCGGACGCGCCATGCCGGGCAAGGCCAGCAGATCGAAGTCGGCCTGGCCGGCGCGGCGCGGGAAGTCGCCGTCGTTCATGCCGAGCAGGCATACGGCGCGAAACGGCACCGCGCGCATTGGCATCAGCGTGCAGAAGGTCACGCCGCCGGAGACGAACTGGTGGTTCAGGGTGGGCTCGTCGAGTGCGCCCAGCCAGGCCTCGCGCAGCACCGCCAGCGGCACCGCTTCGTCGAAGCCGGCGCTGGCGCAGGTTTCCAGCCAGCCTTGCAGCGCATCGTTCAGTTGCGCCAGCGTGAGGCGGTCGCTCTCGTCGCTGGCGTCGAAGAACGCCGCCAGCAGCGCGCGCGCCTGCGCGCCCCAGTCGGCCGGGCTGCGCTCCTGCGCCAGCAGCGCGCGCCATTCAAGCAGGGTTTCGATCAGCTGGGCCAGCGAACCGGCCAGCGCCGCATCGAGCCCGCCCACTTCCGCATACGGTTCGATGCCGCCGAAGCTGGCGCCGGCGCCGCTGGCGTAACCGAGCAGCATGCGGCGCACGCCGAAGATCCAGGCGTTCTGTTCGCCGGCCGAGCCCAGGCCCAGCCCTTCGCGGTGTTCGTGGTCCAGCCCCCAGCGCACGCTGGCCCCTTCGATCCACTGGCCCAGCGTGGGCAGGTCGTCTTCGCCCAGGCCGAAACGGCTGGCCACGGCCGGCACGTCGAGCAGGTCGCGCACTTCGCTCTGGCGGCAGCGCTGCAGCGGCAGGCGCAGCAGCCATTCGAGCGCCACCAGCAGCGGATTGACGCTGCGGTCCTTGACGTCGCCGATTTCAAACGGGATGAAGCGCGGATCGCTGCGCTTGTGCTGGTCGAACACGGCGTGGATCGCGGCCGAGAAGGTGTCGATATCGGGCACCATGACCACCACCTCGCGCGGACGCAGGGTGGGGTCCTGCGCGAACCACGACAGCAGCTGGTCGTGCAGCACTTCGACCTCGCGCTGGACGCTGTGGGTAATGTGAAATTCGATCGAGCGGTCGTGCGGCGCGGGCGGGTCGAAGGCGTGCTCGCGTACCGGCAGCATGTCGCGCACGGCCGCCTGCACCTGCGCCAGCAGCGTTTCGCCCTCTCCTTCCGAGAACAGGTCGATGCGCAGCTGGTGGCCGCTGTCGCGCGCGCTGTCGAATTCGTCGAGCAGGCGCACGAAGTCGCGCCCCTGCCTGCCCCAGCTGGCCAGCAGCGGATGGCTGTGCGCGTGCATTTCTTCCAGCGGCACCAGGCCCAGGTCGACGCCGCCGCGCGCGCGCTGGCGTTTGCGTTCGGCGCGCAGCAGGTCGCGCCCTTCGATGATGTCGCCCCAGTAGAACTGGCAGGGATTGGGCACCGCCAGCAGCACCTGGGTGTGGCGCGCCAGCGCGGCCACGGCCTGCAAGGTCTGGTAGGGCAGCGTCGACATGCCGAACAACACCACCCGGCGCGGCAGGCGCCCGGCCGGCGCGGCGCCGCCTTCGATTTCGTCGACGAATTGCTGGTGGATGGTGGCGCGGCCCGACTGGCGCTGGGCGGGCGGCAGGCTGGCATGCACCGCGCGCCAGAGCTGCGCCTGCCAGCGCTGGTCCGGCGGCAGCGCCAGGGCGTCGCCGCGCGCGCTGCGCAGCAGGTCGCGGCCTTCGGTCCAATCGGCCAGCCAGTCGGCGCGGTAGACCTGGTACTGGTCGAACAGGTCGGCCAGGCGTTCGGCCAGCTGCAGGCGGCGCTCGGGATCGCCGTCGCCCAGGAAGTGGCGCAGCGGCGCGAACACCGGGTCGCCCAGCAGCGCGGGCAGCAGCCGCATCAGGCGCCAGGTCAGCGGGCCTTTGTCGTACGGCGAGCGGCTGGGCACGCGCTCGCGCCCGAGCATGCCGCGGTAGGCCTCCCAGAGAAAGCGCGCGGGCAGCGCCACCCGGGTGGCGGCGCACACGCCCAGTTCCTCGGCCAGCGCGATCTTGAGCCATTCGGCCACACCGTTCGATTGCACCAGGATGGTTTCGAACTCCAGTGGCCCGAGCGGATGCGTGCGCAACCAGCCGAACAGCGCTGCGCGCAACTGTTCGAGTTGATTTCCGTGCAAGATAATCAGGCCGGGGGTGATGGACATGGGGTCGGGGGTATGCGTACCGGGTTGCGGGCACAGCATACTATCTTTGGGCGCGCTACGGTAGACGGTTTCAATGCGGAAGAGTTCCGCTAAGTGCCGTCGTTCTCAGCCAGCTCCATCGCAACGTGCTCGGCCAGCGTGTCGAGCAGCGCCGCCATCCTGGCCACGATGGCCCTGGCCTGTTCCACCGTGCCGCCATCGCGCAGGTCTTCGAGTTGCTGGCACTGCTGCGCAAAACCCATCGCGCCAACCGCCTTGGCCGAGGACTTGATGCGATGCCCCAGGTCGCACACGCGCTCCATATCTTCCCGCACGAGCGCCTCCTCCAGCTCGGCCAGTCCATCGCGGGCCGCATCGAGGAACATGAAGGCATACTTGCGCATCTTGTCGGGATTGCCGCCGAAAGTGCTCGCCAGCGCCGCCAGGTCGAGCATGCCCGGATTGACCGAGGGCTGCCCCGCCGGTTCCGAGGTGCCGAAGCCGCCGTGCTGGGAGCGCCGGCGCCGTTCGCGCAGCGGGCGCTCGCGCATCCATCGGGCGATCACTGCGAACAGCACGCGCGGTGCGATCGGCTTGGTCACGAATTCGTCCATGCCCGCTTCCATGCAGCGTTCCTGATCGCGCCGTCCGGCATTGGCCGTCATGGCCACCACCACCGCATCCTGCAGGCGCGCGTCCGAGCGGATCATGCGGGTGGTTTCGAAGCCGTCGAGCACCGGCATCTGCACGTCCATCAGCACGCAATCGAAGCGCTGCTTGAGCATCAGGTCGATCGCTTCGCGCCCGTTGTTGGCCACCACCACGGTGGCGTTGACCTCTTCCAGGAGTTCCTTGCCGACCTGCTGGCTGAACAGGTTGTCCTCGACCAGCAGGATGTGGGCGCCGCTGATCTGCGCCAGCACTTCCGGCGCGATCTGCTCCCCGCTGGCCGGCAGGAAGTTCAGCGCCTGCTCCAGGCGCGCGGTGAACCAGAAGGTGCTGCCCTTGCCGGCCACGCTGTCGACACCGACCGCGCCGCCCATCAGTTCGGCCAGCTGCTTGCTGATCACCAGCCCCAGTCCGGTGCCGCCGTACTTGCGGGTGGTCGAGGGGTCGGCCTGGTGGAAGGACTTGAACAGCTCGGCCACTTCGCTTTCGCTCATGCCGATGCCGGTGTCGCGCACTTCGAAGCGCACCAGCTGCGCGCTCTCGCTGCGTTCCTGCGCCTCGGCGCGGATATGGATGCTGCCGGTGTCGGAGAACTTGATGGCGTTGCCGACGAAATTGAGCAGCACCTGTTCGAGCCGCAGCGGGTCGCCGCGCAGCTGGTTGGCCAGGCCCGGGGCAATCTCCACGTGCAGCGCCAGGCCCTTGGCGCGCGCGGCGTCGCCCAGCTGGTCGACGACATTCTGCAGCAGCTGCGCCAGCCCGAAGTCGAGCGTTTCCAGTTCCAGCTTGCCCGCTTCGATCTTGGAAAAATCGAGGATGTCGTTGATGATCCCCAGCAGATGCTGGCTGGCGTGGTAGATTTTTTCGAGGTAGTCGCGCTGCTTGGGATTGGCGACGGTTTTCAGGGCCAGGTGCGACATGCCGATGATGCTGTTCATCGGCGTGCGGATTTCATGGCTCATATTCGACAGGAAGTTGCTCTTGGCCTCGTTGGCGGCGTCGGCCTGGGCCTTGAGCTTGTGCAGTTCGGTCACGTGGGTGGACAGGCCGAGCACCGCCGTGACTTCGCCGTCGGCCATCAGCGGCACCTTGACGGTCCACAGCTGGCGCACCTCGCCATCGGGCTGGCGGAATGCGACCTGGCCGGCGACGCGCCCCCCGTCCTGGTACACGCCCTGGTCCTGCTCCCAATAGAGGTCGGCCGCCCTGGCCGGCATGACTTCGCGGTCGAACCGTCCGATGATCTGTTCGGCGGGCATGCCCATGGCCTGCGCCGCGCGCGCATTGACGTAGATGTAGCGGCGCTCGCGGTCCTTCATGTAGACCTGCGCGTCGATGCTGTCGAGGACCAGGTCGAGCAGGACGCGCTGATCGATTGCGCCGCGGCGCGACCATACCAGCGTGAAGAACAGCGCGCACATGAGCACACTGGCGCCGAACCCGGTCAGCATGGCCACGACCGGCAGATACCTGTCGAACGGGGTGTGCAGGTCGGCGCGGCGGATGCGCAGGCGCGCCTTCCACAGGCTGCCGTTGTAGTCCACCGGCAGGATGGTCTCGTACCATTCGCCGGCGGCGCGGCCTGCGGGCGCCGCCAGGCCGGCGTCGTCGCTGTAGAGCAGGCGGTCGCCCGGACCGATCG
>CBFGOU010000320.1:0-5724 GCA_965650445.1 uncultured Oxalobacteraceae bacterium
GGCGGCAACGGCGGCTGGCTTGGCCTGGGCCGGATTGGACCGGGCGCCGTGGCCGGCAAACAGGAAGTATGCGGCCGCGCTCAGGGCCGCCCCGCAGAGGACGATGCGCGCTTTCATGCGTGCGCCGGCGCGATGCGGCCGTCGTGCAGGTGAATGGTGCGCCCGGCGCGCGCGGCGATATCCGGATCGTGGGTGACCATGACCAGGGTTTGGCCGCCGGCATTGAGTTCGGCCAGCAGGGCCATCACGTCGGCGGCGCTCTTGGAATCGAGGTTGCCGGTCGGCTCGTCGGCCAGCAGCAAGGCGGGCTCGTTGAGCAGTGCGCGGGCAATCGCCGCGCGCTGCAGCTGGCCGCCGGACAGTTCGCCGGGCCTGTGATCGGTGCGCTCGCCAAGCCCGATGCGCTGCAACAGTTCACGCGCGCGCTGCGGGGCCAGCAAGTCGGCGTGGCTTGCGTAACGCTGCGGCAGCAGCACATTTTCCAGTACGGTCAGGCGCGGTAGCAGATGGAAGGACTGGAACACGAAGCCGATGCGGCGGTTGCGCAAGGCCGAGGCGGCGTCGTCGTCCAGCTCGCCAACCTCGTCATTGCCGAGGCGGTAGCGCCCCGCGTCCGGCCGGTCGAGCGCGCCGAGAACATTGAGCAAGGTCGATTTTCCGGAGCCGGACGGGCCCATCACTGCGACAAACTCACCAGGCGCAATCGCCAGGTCGATCCCATCGAGTGCGCGGATCGTGGTGCCGCCCTGGCGATAGGTCTTGCGGATGCCATGTAGTTCGATCATGCCAAAGCTTGCTCGTTGTCAACTAGAGGCTTGGATGTTACCGACGAAGAAAAGTTAAATCAATAATATTTTTTCGTCGGCCGGGCGCGCGGGCACCTGGTTTTCTTTTGCCCGCTTTCCGCCTTGCGCGCTCGCGCAGAAATGCGGATTGGCGCCGTGAGTATCGATGTCGCCGAGCAAGCAGGAAACCCCAGCGCCGCCAGCGCTGGACGCGGACATGCACTAGCTTCACAATACGCTTGCCGCGCAATGGGAATTCAGCGATTGCGTAGTAAAATTTCTTGCAAACGAGGTATTTGTGTAGTAAATTTACACAATCATTCCCGCCCCACACTTACTGCGATCACACATTATGGCTCTTACCGATTTTGACCTCGTTCTTTTTGGCGGCAGCGGCGATCTGGCGATGCGCAAGCTGCTCCCTGCGATGTACGCGCGCGACGTCGCCAACGACCTGCCGCCGACGGCCCGCATCATCTGCGTCGGCCGGCATGACTGGTCGAACCAGGAATTCCTGGAGACGGTAGAGAAGATGTCGCGCCCACACGTCAAGGGCATCAGCGACGCCGCCTGGGCCAAGTTCACCAAGCGGGTCGAGTACGTGTCGGTCAACGCGTCCGACGTCAAGACCTACCCTGCCCTGGTCGACTCGCTGCGCAAGGAAGACGGGGTCACCCGCGTGTACTACCTGGCCACGCCGCCGCACCTGTTCGCGCAGATCTGCGACAACCTCAAGGAAGTGGGCCTGGCCACGCCGAATTCGCGCGTGGTGCTGGAAAAGCCGCTCGGCCGCGACCTGGCCAGCGCCAAGCAGATCAACGCCGAAGTGGGCAAGGTGTTCGCCGAATCGCAGATTTACCGGATCGACCACTACCTTGGCAAGGAGACCGTGCAGAACCTGCTGGCCCTGCGCTTCGGGAACATCCTGTTCGAGCCGCTCTGGCGCCGCGAATGGATTTCGGACGTGCAGATCACCATCGCCGAAAAGCTCGGCGTGGGCAACCGCATGGGTTACTACGACACGTCGGGCGCACTGCGCGACATGCTGCAAAACCACCTGCTGCAACTGCTGTGTATCGTGGCCATGGAGCCGCCAAGCTCGATCAACCCGGACGATGTGCGCGACTCCAAGCTGCAGGTGCTGCGTTCGCTCAAGCGTTTCACCCCGACCACCCTGGCGCAGAACATCGTGCGCGGCCAGTACCGCGCCGGCCACGTCGACGGCAAGGCCGTGCCGAGCTACCGCGACGAACCGGATGCGCCGCAGCAGTCGCGCACCGAGACCTTCGTGGCGATCAAGGCGGAAATCGACACCTGGCGCTGGGCCGGCGTGCCGTTCTACCTGCGCACCGGTAAGCGCATGGCCGACGGCCTGGCCGAAATCGTGGTGCGCTTCAAGCAGATCCCGCACTCGATCTTCAACCAGCCGACCAGCAGCTTCCAGCCCAACAGCCTGGTGATCCGCCTGCAGCCGGACGAAGGCCTGTCGATGAACCTGATGGCCAAGACCCCCGGCGACAGCATGCGCCTCAAGCAGGCCGAGCTCGAACTGGACTTCCGCGAGCAGTTCAAGACGCCCCGCATGGACGCTTACGAGCGCCTGCTGCTGGACGTCCTGCGCGGCCAGCTGACCCTGTTCATGCGCGGCGACGAACTGGAAGCGGCCTGGGAATGGGTCGAGCCGATCCTGAACCACTGGGAGCAGGACGACAGCGCACCGATTCCATACGCCGCCGGCACCTGGGGCCCCGCCGCCGCCAGCGCGCTGATCGGCCGCGACGGCCTGCAGTGGCGCGAAGAAGCGCTGCCGGAAGACTAAGCCGCACGCGCTGTCAATGCTGCTCGATTCGATCCGCACCCAGCTCGACTCGCTCTCGAAATCCGAGCGCAAAGTCGCGCTGGCGGTGCTGGAGCACCCTTCCGCCACGGTCAGCCAGAACATCACCGCGCTGGCGCGCAGCGCGCAGGTGTCCGAACCGACCGTGGTGCGCTTCTGCCGCACCCTGGGCTACGACGGCTGGCATGAATTCAAGCTCAAGCTGGCGCAGGGCCTGGCGCTGGCCCTGCCCGGCGCCAACGAGCAGCCGGCCCAGGAAGATGTGGCGGCCGACCTGGTCAACAAGATCTGCAGCCGCTCCATCAACACCCTGCTCGACCTGCGCAACAACCTCAATCCCGAAGCCATCCAGCGCGCGCTGGACATCCTCTCGCGCGCCAACAAGATCGAGTTCTATGGCCAGGGCACCTCGGGCATCGTGGCCAGCGATGCGCAGCACAAGTTCTTCCGTTCGGGCGTGCCGACCGTGGCCTACGCCGACCCGAACATCCACAGTATCGCCGCAGCCTTGATGCAGCAAGGCGACGCGGTGGTCGCCATTTCCCAGCGCGGCAACAGCCCGGCGCTGGTGCGCTCGATCAAGCTGGCGCGCCGCGGCGGCGCCGACGTGATTGTGCTGGCGCCTTCGGGCACTCCGCTGGCCGACCTGGCCACGGTGCTGATCCCGATCGACCTGGTGTTCAACACCGACCCCTACACGCCGATTTCGGCGCGCCTGGCCTACCTGGTCGTGATCGACGTGCTGGCCGTGGGCCTGGCCCTGCAGCGCGGCCCCGACTTCCGCCGCAAGATGCAGAACGCCCAGAAAGCGCTGCAGGAATTCGATATGCAGTTCGATTCTTTCATCGGCTGACTTCCGGCCGGGGCGATTCGGTACAATAAAGTATCGCTACACACTCCAACCGGGACGCCCCATGAATCAACTCGAACAACTCAAGCAGTTCACCACCGTCGTCGCCGATACCGGCGACTTCCAGTCGATCAAGGCGTTCACGCCGCGCGACGCCACCACCAACCCTTCGCTGATCCTCAAGGCGGTCCAGAAGCCCGAGTACCGTCCCCTGCTGGAGAAGGCCGTCAAGGCGCATCCCGATCTGCCCACCGGCGACGTGATCGACCGCCTGCTGGTCGACTTCGGCATGGAAATCCTGAGGATCATTCCGGGCCGGGTCTCGACCGAAGTCGATGCGCGCCTGTCCTTCGACACCGAAGCCACCGTGGCCAAGGGCCGCGAGCTGATCGCGCTGTACGAAGAGGCCGGCGCCGGACGCGAGCGCGTGCTGATCAAGATCGCCTCCACCTGGGAAGGCATCCGCGCCGCCGAGATCCTGGAACGGGAAGGTATCCGCTGCAACATGACCTTGCTGTTCTCGCTGTGCCAGGCGATCGCCTGCGCCGAGGCCGGCGCCCAGCTGATTTCGCCGTTCGTCGGACGCATTTACGACTGGTTCAAGAAGCACACCGGCGATGAGTTCGTCGGTGGGGACGACCCGGGCGTGCAATCGGTCAAGCGGATCTTCAACTACTATCGCAAGTTCGGCTACAAGACGGAAATCATGGGCGCGAGTTTCCGCAATACCAGCCAGATTTTGGAACTGGCCGGCTGCGACCTGCTCACCATCAGCCCGGACCTGCTGCAAAAATTGATGGAAAGCGAGGCGCCGGTCGAGCGCAAGCTGGACAAGGACAGCAAGTCGATTGCGATCGAGAAGGTTGCGCTGGATGAAAAGACCTTCCGCTTCATGCTCAACGAAGACGCCATGGCGACCGAAAAGCTGGCCGAAGGCATCCGCGCGTTCTGTGCCGATTCGGGCAAGTTGAAGCAGATGATTACGGGCATGCGCTAAGGCCCGGCAGTCGTCCGCGCGAAAGCGGGGACGACTTTATCTCACCCGCAACGCATTCAAATACGTTCCCACCACATCGTCCCCCACGGCCGGCAAATCGAACGACGGCGTGATCAGCCAGTTCCGAATCAAGCCTTCGATCAGCGACCACAAACCCAGCGCCACCGACAGGGCATTGACGTCCGCGCGGATCTGTCCCTGGCGCACCCCGATCGCCACGCGGCTGTGCGCCCGCACATTCCACTGCTCCACGTTCTGCCGGCGCCGCGCCCGCACCGCCGACAGCTCGTCGACATACTCCATCTTCAAACTGGCTATCTCGAACACCCTGCGCGCGCGCGGGTCCGTCACCGTCAGCTGGAATACGCACTGCGCATAGTCGCGCAAATCGTCCAGCGGGTCGGCCGGATCGTCCTTGTCCAGGATCTGCATGGCCGATTCCAGCGGCATGCGCGCGCGCTCCATCAGCGCATTGAACACCGCCGCCTTGTCCTCGAAGTGCCAGTAGATCGCACCGCGCGTCACGCCCGCCGTGCTCGCGATATGCTGCAAGGTCGTACTGGACACCCCCTGACCGACAAACAGCTGTTCCGCCGCATCGAGGATGCTTTCGCGTGTTGCCATCGCTTCTTCCTTGGTTCTCCGAACCATCGACCGTGCTCCTTTACAATACTGTCATTTCGGCCATCGGCATTTTACATACACTCATGATAGTATAATTCTGTTCCATAGCAAGTCTGCCATGAGGCGTACCCACTCATAAGGATGTCCAAGCAATGCGCCATTCCGTTTCAACCGTTTCCCCCACCCTGCGGCTTGCCGCCTGTTCGCTGGCCGCGCTGGCCTTGATCGCCGGTTGCGGCAACAAGGACGGCGCGAACGCCGCCAGTCCCGCAGGAGCCGCCAAACCGCCGCCGGAAGTCGGCGTGATCGTCACCAAGGTCGAGCCGGTGGCCCTGCAGACCGAGCTCCCCGGACGGGTCGAGCCGGTGCGCGTGGCCCAGGTGCGCGCGCGGGCGAACGGCGTGGTGCTCAAACGGCTGTTTACCGAGGGCAGCGAAGTCAAGGCCGGCCAGCTGCTGTACCAGATCGACCCGGCCCCGTATCAGGCGTCCCTGCTCAGCGCCCAGGCCGCGCTCGGCAAGGCCCAGGCCAACCTGACCCAGGCCGCCGCCCAAGCCGCGCGCTACAAGCCGCTCATCGCAGCCAACGCCGTCAGCAAGCAGGAATACGATAACGTCGTCGCCGCCCAGAA
>CBFGOU010000321.1:0-5705 GCA_965650445.1 uncultured Oxalobacteraceae bacterium
CCGGCGCCTGAGCCGGTGGTGGCGGAGAGCGCGCCGCAAGCCGCGCCCGCACCCCAGGAGTTCAAGGTCAGCCTGCCGCCCTCGGCCCGGCTGAGCATGGACCTGTCGCGCAAGGATGCCGGCGGCACCGAATGGAACGGCAGCGGCGAGATGGTGTGGCAGCGCCGCGCCGACGGCTACAAGGTGACGATGGAGGCCAGCGTCAGTCTGCTGGTCACGCGCCTGAACGTGTACGCGTTGAGCAGCGAAGGCAGGATCGACGGGCACGGAATCGCGCCAAGTGTGTCGACCGAACGGCGCGGCAGGCGCGCGCAGACGGCGACCCATTTCGACCGCGATCAGCAGCGCATCACCTTTTCGGCGTCGGACAAGGTGCAGCCGCTGGTGCCGGGCGCGCAGGACAAGGCCAGCCTGCCGCTGCAACTGGCCGGCATCGGCCGCGCCGACAGCGCCCAGCTGCAGCGGGACATGGAGATTACCGTGGCCGATGAGCGCGACGTCAGCCAGTACCGCTTCGTGCTGGTCGGCCAGGAAGATCTCGACACGCCGATGGGACGCCTGGCGACCTGGCATTTGTCGCGTCCCCCGCGGCCCGGTGCGTACAATGCGCGCCTCGACGTGTGGCTGGCGCCGCAGCACGAATGGTTCCCGGTGCAGATTCGCAGTACGGAGTCGACCGGAGCAGTGACAACCCAGACGGTCCGCAAGATCGTCCTAACCGATGCGGGAAGCTAGCGTATGCAGGCAATGATCATGAAACTGACCACGGCGGCTGTGCTGATGGGGTGCCTGGGCGGCGCGGTGGCCGCCGAGCACGTGGCCATCAAGCGCCCGGTCGACATGCCGCCATCGGCCGACCTGACCTACGCCCTCAAGGCGCGCCAAAAAGGCATCACCCTGGGCGGCGAGGGCGTGGTCAACTGGCGCGTGGAGGATGGCAGGTACAGCGTGGCCACCGAGGCGCGCGTGGCGGTGTTCGGCAAGATCCTGGAAAACCGCAGCGAGGGCGCGATCGATGCCTACGGGCTGGCGCCAGTCAAATGGACCGAGAAGCGCATTCGCAAGGACGTCAACACCACCGCGTTCGACCGGGCGCTTAAACAGATCACGTTTTCAGTGGGCGAAAAGTCCTTCCCGCTATTGGGCGGCGAGCAGGATCGCGCCAGCGCGCAATGGCAGATGGTGGCGGTGGCGCGCGGCGCACCGGAGAAAATGGTGGCGGGATCCGAATGGCGCTTTTTTGTCGCCGGACGGCGCGACGCCGAGCAGTGGACCTTCAAGGTGGTCCGGCGCGAGAAGGTGCAGACCGGCCTCGGGCTGGTGGAGGCCGTGCACCTGAGCAAATCGCCACCGGTCGACTACCCCGACCAGCGCCTGGATTTGTGGCTGGCGCCGTCGAAGCAGTGGTATCCGGTCAAACTGCGCCTGGAAGAGGACGAAGGCGAGTTTGTCGAGCAAACGCTGGAAAAGATTACGCCGCGCAAGTGACGCGCCTGGCTTTGCGGCGCATGCCCATGCCGGCAGCGGCCAGGCCGGCGATGAACAGGGCTGCGCTTGCAGGTTCAGGGACGGCACCTGCCTGGGTCAACGATGTAATGACTGACGACGTCATCATATAACCGCCATCGGAACCACGATACCACTCTGCTGACAGGAGGGCACCATTGTAGTCGTTCAACGATAACGCTTGCGGAATCAATCCGTTGGTGAAAAGCGTGCCAGCGGAATTGAACAGGCCGATCGTGCCGGTTTGAGTGGGATCAACATTAGAGCCCATGTAGGTGGAAACACGGAATATGTCGCCATCCCAGAAGTTGTCATTTTCAACGCTCACATTACCGCCGTCCGACACATAGTTCAGTCCGATCGACGCGATGGTGTATTCCAGCGATACCAGCTTCAGCGGGTACGACGAATAGAGGTACCAGCCTGCAGCGCTCGAATGCGGATCGGCGCTCGGGTCAAACGGAACAAAGGCCATAGCGTCGTCGAACGAAAAGCGTCCCGTAACGACGTCGCCGCGCCGCACCACCGTGCCCGCAGTTTTACCTTCGCCTTGATCACTCCATTTGAGCTCTTTGACGCTGCCAATATCCTGCATGGTTGCGGTGAACTCATACGTCTGCACCGTCGCCTGAGCCGTACCAACCCATCCGCAGGCCACCAGCATTGCAGTTGCCAATCCATTTTTCATTCCATCAACTCCAAATTCAAAAAAGAAACATTTAACCATGGCATTTAATCACTTGTCATAATTTTTTTGTAACTTGGTCGACGGTGCCGCGCGCCAAGGTGCTGTTTTTTTGGGAAGCCGGCCACAGCACAACTGCTATACTGTCGCCCCCACAGGCAACGCAATGCCTATAGTAAGTTAGCAACACTCTGGTAGCGGACGACATGACGGAATTCATTGCAGGCTCGATGCTGGCCGACCCCCAGGCGCCTCTCCAGGAGGACGCGGACGCGCTGCAGGCGCACTTTCAGCCCGGCATCTCGGCCGACGAGATCGAGCAGGTCTTCAGCCTCAAGCGCGCCCAGCCCATGCTGCAGGCCTTCACGGCGCTGTTTCACGGTGGCTCCAGCGGCGTGCTGGTGCGCCTGCTGGTGCTGCGCGAACTGGCCGGCGACAGCACCGCCTCCGGCTTTTCGCGCGCCGACATCAATCAAAAGCTGGCCTACCTGCAGCCGGAAAGCCTGGAAACCGTGCTGGGCCGTCTGCGCTCGCACGGCCTGCTGGCCTGGGACGCCCCCGCCTCGGTCTACCGCATCACGCCGATGGCGCGCAACGTGCTGTCCGCGCTCGACACCCTGCTGTCGATGGGCCAGGCCGACGACGAAGCCGAAATGGGATTCCTGCTCTCGCAAGTGGCCGGCGCCCAGGCGGTGGGCGGTGTGACCGTCGACCAGCTGCGCCATCTGCTGGGCCGCCTGGTCGACCTGACCGAAGAATTCCGCGACGCGATCGCCTCCGGTTCCGAATTCCGCCTGCGTACCTCGCAGTCGAAGTGGCACATGGCCTGCGACTGGGTCGAGAAGGGTTCCGAGATCCTGCGCGCGATCACCTCCGACGAACGGGCCGACGCCGCCACCCACAAGGCGGCGCAGGCGATCGGCCGCGCCCAGAGCGCGCTGCTCAATATGCAGGGCATGTTCTCGCGCGCGCTCAACCAGATCGAGCGCCAGCGCGTGCACCTGGGCCAGTCGGGCCTGTCGACCACCGACGTCAAGCGCTGGCTGCTGGCCCATGAAGACCTGGCCAGCCTGGCGGTCGGCGCGATCGACCGTCCGGTGCTGCCGCTGTTCGTCACGCCGGCCGAAATGATCGACGTGGCCGAAACCGAACTGCTGGCCGAGCGCGCCGTCACGGCCGGCCCGGCCGGCCTGCCGGCAGGACAGGATGCGCCGCTGACGGTCAACGAAGGCAACGCCATCCAGGTCGAACTGGACGACTGGCTGGCGCGCCTGTCCGACTTCGCCAACCTCGGCAACTTCCCCAGCTTCTCGGAAATCGGCCCCAAGCAGGTGCCGATCCAGGACTCGCTGCTGCCGGCCACCTTCGCCGTGGCGTCCTACCGCGCCTCGCTGCTGCCGCTGCTGGGCGACGCCGCCGAAGCCAGCCTGCAAGGCGCCACCGCCAAACTGGCGCGCCTGCCGATCACCTTTGCGCCCACCGATGAAATGGTGCAGCTGAACGATCCGCAGGTGGCGGCCATGTCGATTGCCACCCTCTCACTTGATCTCGAAAACGGTCCGCTCGATGAATGACGATTCCCAAATCCTGATTGCGCGCCTGCTCACGCACCAGACCCTGCGCCGCGACGACAAACTGGTCAAGCGCGTGCTGTCGGACGAACAGTTCCGCGTCGAAGTCGACAAGCGCCTGCTCGAATCGGGCCTGAAGCTGCTCGATAACGTCTATGCCGACCATGTGACCCTGGCGCTGCACCGCGCGGTCGAACCGAAAATCTTCGGCGCCAAGGACATCTGGCAAAACAATAATTTCGGCCTCACGCGCGACGGCGTGGCGCTCCTGGTGGTGCTGTGGGCGCAGATCATCCTGCCCAAGCGCGAGCGCCAGGAAACCCACCAGCAGGCCGACGACGACCAGACCGACATGTTCGGCCAGGAGAAGCCGATGCCGCGCGCCGAGGACACCTCCATCGGCATCTCGTACACCGCGCTGCTGTCGGACTTCGGCGACAAGCTGGGCAAGAAGACCCGGATGGACATGAACCTCGGCGCGCTGGCGCGCATGGGCTTTATCGAACGGCGCGGCGACGTGATCCTCGAAGGCCCGCTGCTCGACCTGCTGATGGACACCGACGTGCTCAAGGAGCGCATTATCAATGGCGCGCTGGCCGACGTGTTCAAGCGCACCCCGATCACGGTCGCCGTCCCCAAGCCCGCCATCGCCGACGCACCGGCGCCCGCGCCGGACGACACCGCCGACAACCCGATCTGAGGCTAGAGCATGTTTCATATTAAATCGCTAGAACTGGTCCATTGGGATTACTGGCAGCGCATCAAGAACATCCCGCTGGACGCCAAGATCATCACGATCGCGGGCCAGAACGGCTCCGGCAAGACCACCTTGCTGGACGCGCTGCGCACCCTGTTCGGGCTGGACTGCTCGATGGGCCGCACCTACAAGCATTACGCGCGCCACTCCGGCCAGCAGACCGCGTGGATCCGCGCCGTGGTCGACAACAAGGCGGTTGGCCGCCAGCTGTCGAACCGGCCGTTCCGCAGCTCGGGCTTTTTCAGCGACGACGAAGTGACGCTGTTCTGCCAGGTCCAGAAAAACGGCGGCGACTGGAAGCGCCAGTATCTTATGCGGCCGGGGAATATCCAGATCGAGGAGGTCACCGAAGCGACCGACTGGCTGGGCGTGGAGAATTACCGCAAGCGCCTGGCCAATGCCGGCCTGTCCCCCGCGATGGCCAAGGTGCTGGCGCTGGAGCAGGGCGAAACCGACAAGCTGTGCGAATACGCGCCGCGCCAGCTGCTCGACCTGGTGTTCCAGGTCTTCGGCGACAAGGAAGTGCTGGACGCCTACGACGAAGCCAAGCGCCACCAGCGCGACACCGAAACCGAATTGAAGCGTTTCGAGACCGAGCTGGAAGCCTCGCGCACCAATCTCGAAGGCTTGCGCCTGCGCGTGGCCAACTACCACCAGTGGGAAGACCTGCACAAGGAACGCCGCAACCTGCTGGAAGAAGTGCTGCCGAGCCTGGGCTATCACGAAGCGCGCGAGAAGGCCGCCAACGTCAGCCGCCAGCTGCGCGAAGCGCGCAAGCCGATGGCGCAGGCCGACGGCCAGCTGGTGGAAAAGCGCAATGCGCTGGCCGCGCAGGCGCGCGCACTGACCGAAGCGCAGCAGCAGGAGACCTTGCTGGAGCAGGAAGCCACCGCGCTGGCGAGCCGCCTGTCGCAGCTCAATACCAGGCTCAAACCGCTCGACAGCCTGCTCGAACAGAAGGAGCGTCTGCACAAGCTGGCTGCCGATTCCGGCGCGGATATCGCCGAAGTGGCCGCCCAGCTGGACGAGAAGGAAGCCGAGCTGGCCCGCCAGCGTCAGGCACGCGACGCGCTGGCCGCGCGCATCGCCACCGACATGTCGACGATTTCGGCGCTGCAGGGCAAGAGCGCGATGCCGGAACCGGAGGCGGTACGCGGCATGCGCCGGGCACTGCGCGATGCCGGCA
>CBFGOU010000322.1:0-5700 GCA_965650445.1 uncultured Oxalobacteraceae bacterium
AGATCACCGAAGCCGGCGTCAGGCCGGCCATGTCGGTGAGGTCGCAGCCGGCTTCGGTGTGGCCGGCGCGCATGAGCACGCCGCCGCGCTGGGCCTTGAGCGGGAAAATGTGGCCGGGCTGGACGATGTCGGCCGGGGTGGCGTTCCTGGCCACCGCGACTTGGATGGTGCGCGCCCGGTCGGCCGCCGAAATGCCGGTGGTCACGCCCTCGGCCGCCTCGATCGAGACGGTGAAATTGGTGCCGAAGGAGGTGCCGTTACTGGTCGTCATCATCGGCAGGTTCAGCTGCTTGCAGCGCTCCTCGGTCAGGGTCAGGCAGACCAGGCCGCGCGCGTGCTTGACCATGAAATTGATCGCTTCGGGCGTGACGAAGTCGGCGCCCAGCACCAGGTCGCCTTCGTTCTCGCGATCTTCCTCGTCGACCAGAATGACCATGCGCCCGGCGCGCAATTCTGCAACGATTTCCTGTGTGCTCGAGATAGACATCGGTTTCCCTTATTCAAAAACTGCCAATACGCAATCCGCTATTTTAATGGATACGCTTACTAAACGGCAGAAAATAGGCTGACCTCGCGGCAAGCTACGGGGTAAAATTCCCTACCTTAATTTAAATATAATTTTGACAATGACCAAGCAAATAGTTCGCCGCGTTTGCGCTGCCGCAGTCCTGTTCGCCTTGATGGCGTCCAGCCAGGGTGCCATCAAGCTGAGCGATCCGATCCCTGTGGGGCCCCAGGTCAAGGTTGGCAAACTGGCCAACGGGCTGACCTATTACATCCAGAAGAACGGCAAGCCGGAAAAAAAGCTGGAGCTGCGCCTGGTGGTCAAGGCCGGTTCGATCCTGGAGGACGAGGACCAGCGCGGCCTGGCCCACTTCACCGAACACCTGGCCTTCAACGGCTCGACCCACTTCAAGAAGCATGAACTGGTGTCCTACCTGCAATCGATCGGAGTCAAGTTCGGCGCCGACCTGAATGACAACACCAGCTTCGATGAAACCGTCTATATACTTCCGATTCCAACGAACAACAAGGAAAACATCGACACGGGCTTCCTGGTATTGCAGGACTGGGCCGGCGGCCTGACCCTGGACGCCGCCGCCATCGACGCCGAGCGCAGCATCGTGCTGGAAGAGTTGCGCCTGGGCAAAGGCGCGCAGGACCGGATGAACAAGGTATTGCTGCCGAAGATATTCAACGGCTCGCGCTACGCCGAGCGGCTGCCCATCGGCAAGGAAGAAATCATCAAGAACGCCAGCTACGAGACCGTGCGGCGGTTCTACAAGGATTGGTACCGGCCCGATCTGATGGCCGTGGTGGTGGTTGGCGACATCGAACCGGCCGAGGCGGAAAAGCTGGTCAAGGCCCATTTCGGCAAATTGAAGAACCCGCCACGCGAACGCGAGCGCGTCTACGCAAGCATTCCCACCCGCACCGATACCGAGGCGGTGGTGGTGACCGACAAGGAAGCCGGCGGCAATGCCGTGCTGATTCGTTATCCGCTGACCGACAGGAAGGAAAAGGCCAACTTCGCCGACTACCGCGACAAGCTGATCGAATCGCTGTTCAGCGCGATGCTCAACCAGCGCCTGGCCGAGATCGGCCAGCAGCCCGAGCCGCCCTACGTGGGCGCCGGCAGCGGCATCAACCGCCTGACGCCGCGCTACAAGTCCTTCATGTCGTCGGCCGGCCTGGGCAAAGGTGGCGCCACCCCGGCCATCGACACACTGGTGCAGGAAAATGCGCGGGTACGTCAGTTTGGCTTCAGTGCGGCCGAACTCGAGCGCGCGCGCAAAAACATGATGCGCAACTACGAGCGCGCCTACAAGGAGCGCGACAAGACCGATTCGTCCAGCTACGTGGGTGAATACGTGCGCAACTTCCTGGAAAAGGAAAGCATTCCGGGCATCGAGAACGAGTACAACTACGTGCGCGAGCTGTTGCCGGCGATCACACTGGAAGAACTGAACCACTACGCCCGCGTCACCGTTCCGGCCGAGTCGGGCAAGCTGGTGGTCTACATGGGGACCAACAGCGCGGACGCGCCCGCCCCGACCGGCGCCCAGCTGCTGGCCAGCGTGGCCGCGGCCGAGAAAGTGGAAGTCAAGCCGCTGGACGACAAGGCGGTGGCGCAAAACCTGATGGACAAGCCACCCGCGCCGGGCACGATCGTGGCGGAAACGCACGACAAGGTCCTGGGCCTGACCCGGCTGACGCTGTCCAACGGCATCAATGTCATCCTCAAGCAGACCGACTTCAAGAACGACCAGGTGCTCATGAGCGGGGTGCGCTATGGCGGCCAGTCGCTGTTCGGCGACGCCGACACCTTCAATGCACGCTATGCGAGCGCGGTGGCGGGCGCCATGGGCGTGGGTGCGTACTCGCCGATCGACATGCAAAAGGTATTGGCCGGCAAGACCGCCTCGCTCGGGATCGGCATGGGCGACTACTATGAAGTGGTCAACGGCAGGGCCGGCAGCAACGACATCGAAACCATGCTGCAATTCGCCTACCTGCGCCTGACCGGGGCGCGCCGCGACGAGGGCCTGTACAAGTCATTCATGAGCCGCCAGCAGGAAGCGGCGCGCAATGCCTTGACCCAGCCGGAAGCGATCTTCCGCGACGAAGTCACCGCCACCCTGTACAACAAGCACCCGCGCGTGGCGCGCACCACGCGCACTGCCGATCTGAGCAGGATCGACCTGGACCGCGCGCTGGAAATCTACCGCGCACGCTTTTCCAGCGCGCGCGGCTTGACCTTTATCCTGGTGGGCAGTTTCGACGTGGCCACCATCAAGCCCCTGATAGCGACCTACCTGGCCAGCCTGCCGACGCCGGACATTCCGACCACGTACAAAGACCTCGGCATCCGCCCGGTGACCGGCGTGGTGAAAAAGGAGGTGCACAGCGGTTCTGAACAGAAGAGCCTGATCTCACTGAACTTTACCGGCCCGGCCTCGGCCACTTATACGGAAGAGGACCAGTTACGCTTCAAGGCTTTGCTGGAAGTGATGAACATCCGCATCATCGATATCCTGCGCGAAAAGATGGGCTTGATCTACGGCGGCGGCATGCATGGCGGACTGTCGCGCATCCCATATGGCAACTACAGCATTAGCGCCAATCTGCCGACCGCCCCGGCCAGCGTGGACAAGGTCATCGCCACCACCTTCGCCGAAATCGAGCGCATGAAAACGCAGGGGCCGGAGGTCGGCGACTTGAACAAGGTCAAGCAGAACTGGAAGCAGCTGTACGAGAAGTCGATGCGCGAAAATGACTACTGGCTCAGCCGCCTGCAAAACGCGGTGCTGGAAGGGACCGACCCGGCCAACATCCTGGCCTACGAAAAGATGGTGGATCAGATCACCCCGGACGATCTGAAGGCCGCGGCCCAGCGCTACTTCAACACCGGCAACTACGTGCAGATGGTGCTGTACCCGGAAAACAAGCAGTAGGCGTCAGGCCTTTCCGGCCGAGAGCATGCGTTCGACATAACGGGCGATCAGGTCGATTTCCAGATTGACCTGGCTGCCCGCGCGCAAGTGCTTGAGCGTCGTCACCGCGATGGTGTGCGGAATCAGGTTGATGGAAAAGCGGCATGCCGCCGGCGTATCCTCGACCCGGTTGACGGTCAGCGAGACGCCGTTGACGACCACCGAACCTTTGAAGGCCAGGAATTTCCCCAGCGCCGGCGGGGCGTCGATCACCAGTTCCCACGATTCGCCCACCGCTTCGAAGCGGTGGACCTGGCCCAAACCATCGACGTGGCCGGACACCAGATGGCCGCCCAGCCGCTCGGCCAGGGTCAGCGCCTTTTCCAGATTGACTTCGCCGGGCGCGTCCAGACCGACCGTGCAGTTCAGGCTTTCGCGCG
The DNA here is from genome assembly GCA_965650445.1 of uncultured Oxalobacteraceae bacterium. GTDB lineage: Bacteria > Pseudomonadota > Gammaproteobacteria > Burkholderiales > Burkholderiaceae_D > Telluria_A. The sequence continues at coordinate 3,875 of CBFGOU010000322.1, forward strand.
ACACGTCGACGCTGAAGCCGCTGGCGGTCTTGGCGACCACGGTCATGCAGGCGCCGTTGATGGCGATCGAGTCGCCCAGTGCGACATCGGCCAGCGGCAGGCCGCCGGCATCGATGTCCAGACGCAGGCCGGCGTCGGCCCCCGCTTCCAGCGGTGTGGCGGTGGTGATGGTGCCGACAGCGGCGACTATTCCTGTAAACATGGGACGCTTATTCCTCTGAGGAGTTGAATCGGGCCAGGATGCGCAGATCCTCGCCGATGGGAGTGACTTCGTGAAAACGCAGGCGCTGGCGCTGGTCGAGGCCGGTCAGCGCGGGCAGCGCAAACATGCCCTGTGCATCGCCGATCAGCGACGGCGCAAAATACATCAGCAGCTCGTCGACGCAGCCTGCGCGAATCAGCGAGCCATTGAGCTTGTTGCCGGCTTCGACATGCAGCTCGTTGATGTCGCGTCGGCCCAGTTCCAGCATCAGGGCGGCAAGGTCGACCTTGCCGGAGGCATTCGGCAGCATGATGACCTCGTGGCCTGCCGCACGCAGGGCCGCTTCCTTGTCCGGGTCGGCAACAGCGGCGGCGATCCAGCTGGACGCGCCGGCCAGCACCCTGGCCTCCAGTGCAATTTCCAGCCGGCTGTCGACAATCACGCGGCGCGGCTGGCGCGGCGTATCGATGGCGCGCACCGTCAGTTGCGGATCGTCGGCCTTGACGGTGCCGATGCCGGTCAGGATGGCGCAGGCGCGCGCGCGCCAGGCGTGTCCGTCGGCACGCGCCGGTTCCCCTGTGATCCATTGACTCTGGCCATTGTGCAGCGCCGTCATGCCATCCAGGCTGGCGGCGGTCTTCAGGCGCACCCATGGGCGGGCCCGCTGCATGCGCGAGAAAAAGCCGATATTGAGTTCGCGCGCCTGCTCCTGCATCAGTCCCGCGCTGACCGCGATGCCGGCCGCGGCCAACTTTGCCATGCCCTGCCCCGCCACCAGCGGGTTCGGGTCGACCAGCGCGGCGACCACCCGGCCGACGCCGGCGCGCACCAGCGCGTCCGAACAGGGCGGCGTGCGGCCGTGATGGTTGCACGGTTCGAGCGTGACATACACGGTGGCGCCGCGCACATCGTTGCCGCGCGCTTCGGCGTCGCGCAGGGCTTGTATCTCGGCATGGGCCTGGCCGGCGGGCTGGGTGAAGCCGGCACCGATCACCGCGCCATCGCGCACGATGACACAGCCGACGCGCGGATTGGGCGAGGTCGTAAACAAGCCTTTTGCCGCCCAGCCCAGGGCCAGCGCCATGGCGTCGGAATCGTTGAGTAACTGCACAGGAAGTTCCACGGAAAGCTATTGCCCGTGATTTTACGCCAAGCGCCGTGGCCGCGCCGGCCACCTAAGCAGGCATTCAGTCGGCCACGGCGCAGGTGGCCGGTTCGCGCGCCGGATCGCAGATGCGGGCGCGCCCCAGCATGCTGATGCGGATGCGTCTGACCAGCCCGGCGTCGCCGCTGATCGACAGGCTGCCCCAGCGCGCGGCCAGGCTGCTGGTGTCGCTGCAGCCGCGCCCGGCGCTGTTGAAGGCGATGTAGAACGGCGCGCGCTGGCTGGTAAATACCGAGGCGATGTCGATACCCCGGGGGATGGCTTGATGACGCGACAGCACCTCGTCGGCGCTCCCGGGACGACGGTCGCCGTCATGGTCGAGCATGACGACCCAGCCTTGACGCCAGCCTTCGGCCTCGGCCGGCACCAGCATCACCCGGGTACCGCGCGCAATGGCCTGGGCGCGCGCCAGTTCGATGTCGTGATACAGGTCGTTGACGACGCTGCGCAGCTCATGCT
>CBFGOU010000323.1:0-5699 GCA_965650445.1 uncultured Oxalobacteraceae bacterium
CTGCATCCCTACGCCGTGGCCCTGCAACGCAAGCAGTAGTCAGCGCAGGCGGCGGCTCATCATGATGTGGCCGACCGACGCGCCGTCGATGCGGAACAGGTCGGCAATTTCGCCCGTCCGCACAAACCCGCTGCGTTCATACAGCAGGCGTGCCGGTGTGTTGCTGCTGATGAGGTCGAGGTCGATCCATTCCAGCGTGGTCGCTTCCAGCGCCCAGGCGCAGACGGCATCGATCAGCTGCCTGCCCAGCCCCCGCTGGCGGCGCGCGCGGTGCACGCCCATGCCCAGCAGCGCCCGGTGCGCGGCGAGCGATTCGGGACGCGCACGCAAGTCGATGTGACCGGCGATCTCGCCGTCGTCGTCCCAGGCCAGCCACAGCTTGCGCCAGCCGGGCTGGCCCACCTGCCGCGCGAACGCCTGGCGAAAGCTGTCCTGGCGCTCGCGCGAGAAGACCGAATCGGCGCGCGCCATCGGCATGAACAGCGCGGTTGCGCCGCTGCCGTTATCGGACAAATGATCGTTCAGGTAGGCGAAGAACACCGGGAGATCGTCTTCCCGGGCCGCGCGGATTGCTACACTCAACGGCCGCCCCACACGTCCGGCTGCGCATCGATAACCTTGATGAGCGCCTGCGCGATGGTCTTGTCGTCGTCGACCGATGGGTGGTAGTGGCAGCCGCCCATGGTCAGCCCCTGGACCGGCACATAGCTCAGGCGCCGTTCACCGCCAGCCTTGAGCTGCTCGGCCACCTTGCGAACCTGGTCGGCGATTTCGCCGCCCGCCATGTCGGTCGACCACAGGACAAAGTAAGCCTTGGGATTGTGCGCGCGCAGCGACTGGACGAACTTGACGTAGGTCGCCTGGTAATCGGCATGCAGTTCGGCGCGGGTTTTCCAGCGCTCGGCATCCCTGAGCGGGGTGGTGAAATCGTTGGTGCCGAGCGCGATGACGATGACCTGCGGCTGCCAGAGGGCGCCGTCCGCCGTCGCCGAGTGATCGAACAGGGTGTACGGGTAGGCCAGCGGCAGCTGGTCGGCCGTGAAGCCGTCGTAGTTGCGCACGATGCCGCGCCCGGAGATCGCGTGCACGCGGTAATCGGCGCCGTAATGGCGCGCGGCGACCGGGCCGAAAGCCTGGGTGTTGTCGGTGGTTTTCCAGACGTCGTCGTTACTGCAGTCGCGCGTGGGCGAGGTATTGCCGTAACCGACGGTGTGCGAGTCGCCGATGAACTCGATCCGCCGGCTGCGTTGCGGCAGCGCACCGGCCTTGCCGTCCTTGGGCAGGGAGAAGCCGCCGAACACGTTCGGGCCGGCCTGGCTTTCGGTGGCCACCTCGATCCGCAGGCTGTGCGCGCCGGCCGCCAGGCCGCCGATGCGGTAGGTGCCCGGCGCCGGTTTGACCATGGGCGCGAGCGCCTGCCCGTCGACCAGCACATGCAGGATCACGTCGCCCGGTCCAAGCGTGAAGTAAGCGCTGCTGCCGTCGAACGCGGTCTCGAAGTAGGCGCCGGGCCACTGGTATTTGAGGCTGCCCTCGCCGGCGACCCGGCCGCCGACCGACATGGCCAGCGGCTTGAGGCCATCGGCGGCGTCGACCCGCGCCACCGTGGGAGCGGCCAGCGCGGAGGCGCCGCATGCGGCTGTCAGAACTGCGGCAAGAAAGGTTTTCTTCATACTCATTCGAACTGGATCCGGGTGATGTAATACGGTTTATAGGCTGCCGCGCCGCCTTGCAGCAGCACGCCGTCGAGCGTCTTGCCGACCGCGTTGAGATCTTTCAGGGGCACTTCGACCACGGCCCAGGTCTTGGCTTTGGGGGCGATGGCGTAGCTCGCTTCGATGGCTTTGCCGCCGCTGGAAACGGCCACCTTCAATTCCTGGCCGGCCTCCGCTCCGCCATTGATGTAGAAGGTGAGTTTGGTGAAGCCTTCGCTTGAGAACGGATCGTGGTGCAACAGCAGACCGCTCCAGGGATCGCCTTCCACTTTGATCGGCTTGGCGCTGCCGACCGGCGCGGACAGCTGCACCTTGGCCCAGCTCCAGTTCTGCCAGCCATTTTTCAATTCGTCATCATAAACGACGAAGGGCTTGGGCACGGTCTGCGCGAACGCGGATGCGCTGATCAAGGCGGCAATAGTAGCAACGAAATAACGGCGTGAAAAATGCATGGTGGTCTCCCCGGGCGTCTGCCCTCTCGTTTTTTGTCATGCATATGCTATCGCAACTGGACGCCGGGAGATTACGTCTCAGAAATTTTTTTTGCGTCTGTTACAGGGCGCGCGCGATCAGGATTTTTTGAATGTCGCTGGTGCCTTCATAGATCTGGCAGACGCGCACGTCGCGGTAGATGCGCTCGACCGGAAAATCGCTGACATAGCCGTAGCCGCCGTGGATCTGGATGGCGTCCGAACAAACCCGTTCGGCCATTTCGGAGGCGAACAGCTTGGCCATGGCGGCTTCCTTCAGGCAGGGCAATCCGGCATCCTTGAGCGCGGCGGCGTGGTGGATGAGCTGGCGCGCCGCTTCGATGTGCGTGGCCATGTCCGACAGCTTGAACTGAACCGACTGATGCGCGAAGATGGCTTGGCCGAAGCTGCTCCGTTCACGCGCGTAGGCCAGCGCCGCTTCGAACGCGGCGCGCGCCATGCCGACCGATTGCGCCGCGATGCCGATGCGCCCGCCTTCCAGGCCGGACAAGGCGATCTTGTAGCCCTGGCCCGGCGCGCCGATCAGATTGGCGGCGGGAATGCGGCAATTGTCGAACAGCAGTTGCGCGGTGTCCGAGGAGTGCTGCCCCATCTTGCGCTCCAGTCCCGCCACGATGTAGCCGGGCGTGCTGGTGGGCACCCAGAAGGCGCTGATCCCCTTCTTTCCCGCGGCCGGGTCGGTGACGGCCATGACGATGGCCACGTCGGCGTATTTGCCGCTGGTGATGAACTGCTTTGTGCCGTTGAGGATGTACTCATCGCCCGCGCGGGTGGCAGTGGTGCGCAGGGCCGCGGCGTCGCTGCCGGTGTGCGGCTCGGTGAGCGCGAAAGCGCCCAGCATGTCGCCTTGCGCCAGCGGCCGCAGCCACTGCTCCTGCTGGGCCTGGTTCGCATACGCCATGGCGATGCTGCACACCGGGCAGTTGTTGACCGAGATGATGGTGGACGTGCCGCCGTCGCCGGCGGCGATTTCTTCGAGCACCAGCGCCAGCGAGAGGTAATCGAGGCCGGCCCCGCCCTGGGCTTCGGGCACGGCCACGCCGAACGCGCCCAGGCGCGCCAGCTGTTTCAGCTCAATCTTGGGAAAGTGGTGATCCGCGTCCCAGCGGGCCGCCTGCGGCGCCAGGCACTCCTGCGCAAAGCTGCGCAGGGCGTCGCGGATCATGCGGTGTTGTTCGCTCAGTGGCATAGCGTGCCTACAGCAGCTCGACGGCCATGGCGGTGGCTTCGCCGCCGCCGATGCACAGCGCGGCCACGCCGCGCTTGCCGCCGGTGCGCTTGAGCGCGCCCAGCAGGGTCACGATGATGCGCGCGCCGGAAGCGCCGATCGGGTGGCCGAGCGCGCAGGCGCCGCCGTGGATATTGACCTTGCTGTGCGGGATATCGAGTTCGTGCATGGCCGCCATCGGCACGGCGGCGAAGGCTTCGTTGATTTCGAACAGGTCGACGTCGCGCGCACTCCAGCCGGTGTTGGCGAACAGTTTGTGCAGGGCGCCCACCGGCGCGGTGGTGAACCAGGCCGGCTCCTGGGCGAAACTGGCATGGCCGGCGATGGCCGCCAGCGGGATCAGTCCCAGCTCCTTGGCCCTGGACGCGCGCATCAGCACCAGCGCGGCGGCGCCGTCGTTGATGGACGAGGACGAGGCGGCGGTGATGGTGCCGTCCTTCCTGAACGCCGGACGCAATGCGGGGATCTTGTCGACCTTGGCGCGCAGCGGGCCTTCATCCCTGGCGACGACGCTGTCGCCACCGCGCGCGCTGACGCTCACGGGCGCGATCTCCCAGTCGAACCAGCCTTGCGCGGCGGCTTCCTGCGCGCGCTTGACTGAGGCAATGGCGAAGGCGTCCTGCGCTTCGCGCGTAAAGCCATACCTGGCCACGCATTCTTCGGCGAAGGTGCCCATCGAGCGCCCTTCGCCGGTCTGGTCGTTGCGCGAGTAGGCGTCTTCCAGGCCGTCGTACATCATGTGGTCGAACATCATGCCGTGGCCGATACGGTAGCCGCCGCGCGCTTTCGGGATCAGGTAGGGCGCGTTGGTCATCGACTCCATGCCGCCCGCGACGACGATGCCGGCGCTGCCGGCGGCGATGCTGTCATGCGCGTAGATGGCCGCCTGCATGGCCGAGCCGCACATCTTGGACAGGGTAACGGCGCCGGTCGAGGCCGGCAAGCCGGCCTTAAGGGCCGCCTGGCGCGCGGGGGCCTGGCCTTGCCCGGCCATCAAACAGTTGCCGAAGTAGACGTGTTCGACCGCGGCCGGAGCGAGGCCGGCGCGTTCGACGGCGGCGGCGATGGCCACCGCGCCCAGATCGTTGGCGGACTTGCTGGAAAAATCGCCCTGGAACGCGCCCATGGGTGTGCGGGCGGCGCCGACGATAACGATTGGATCATTCATTGTGTAAGTTCTCCAGGTAAGGGGGCGACCAGGCCACGGGGGTGCCCTTGGCCTGGTTGCAAAAACGGATGTGCTGCGGGTAGGGGAAGACATCTTCGATGATGCCGTCCATGATGCGCTGCTTGCGCGACTGCCAGAACTCCCTGGTCAAGAGGTCGGCGTGGTGCTTGAGAAAATAGGCGCGGATCTTGGCATTGCCGAGCAAGAAGGCGCCGAACTGCTGCGGAAAAACGTCGTGCTTGCCAATCGGATACCACGGCTCGGCCGACATCTCGTCTTCCTCGTTGCGCGCCTGCGGGATGTCGCGGAAATGGCAGTCGGTGATGTACTCGATTTCGTCATAATCGTAGAACACCACGCGGCCGTGCCGGGTGACGCCGAAGTTCTTGTACAGCATGTCGCCCGGGAAGATGTTCGCCGCCACCAGATCCTTGATCGCATTGCCGTATTCGAGCACGCCGTGTTCGATCAAGGCGTCGTTGCCGGCCTGCTCCGCGTTGGCGAGGAAGATATTGAGCGGCACCATGCGGCGCTCGATGTACAGGTGGCGGATGACGATGCGGTTGCCTTCGTATTCGACCAGCGAGGGCGCGAAGTGTTCCAGTTCGGCGATCAATTCTTCCGAAAAGCGTTCCAGCGGAAAGGCGACGTTGGAGTATTCCAGGGTGTCGGCCATGCGCCCGACACGGTCGTGGTTCTTCACCAGCAGGTATTTTTCCTTGATCTGCGCGCGCGAGGTTTCCTTGGGCGGCGGGAAGAAGTCCTTGATCACCTTGAATACGTAGGGGAAGGACGGCAGGGCAAACACCAGCATCACCAGGCCGCGGATGCCGGGCGCGATTTCAAAGCGGTCGGAGCTGTGCTTGAGGTGTTGCAGGTAATCGCGGTAGAACAGGGTCTTGCCCTGTTTTTGCAGACCCAGAATCGTGTAGATCTCGCTGCGCGGCTTTTTCGGCAGCAGGCCGCGCAGGAATTGCACGTAGGCCGAGGGCACTTCCATGTCCACCATGAAGTAGGCGCGCGTGAATGAGAACAGGATCGTGATCTGCTCGTGGTCGAACAGCACGGTGTCGAGGATCAGCTGGCCGTGGCGGTTG
>CBFGOU010000324.1:0-5699 GCA_965650445.1 uncultured Oxalobacteraceae bacterium
TCACCGACCAAGTGGCCGAGATGCGCTCGCTTCCCGCAGGCATCGATCAGCGCTTGCGCGAACGGGCTGCCCGCACGGCGCCCGTCCATCACCTGCTGGATGTGGTTCATGGCGCGCAGGCCGATCCAGCCGCCGCTGGCTTCGTCGCCGGACGGGAAGCCCCAGCCGCCGACTTCGCGCTGGCTGCCGTCGGCCAGCAAAGCCTGGCCCACGCTGCCGGTGCCGATGGCGACGATGGTGCCGGGCCGTCCCGCATGGGCGCCGAGCAGGGTGGTGTAGCCGTCCGTGTCCAGGCGCAGCGCGGCGTAGCCGGGATTGGCGTCGACGAATTGCGCCGCCCACTGCTTATTGTGAACGCCTGCCATGCCCAGGCCGATCGCGCAGCGCGCCGGCGCGCCGGCATCGACGCTGGCGGCGGCGAAAGCCCGGGCCACTGCTTCGCTCACGGCGGCCCAGGCCTGGACGATGCCCAGCGCAAGGCCGGATGGACCACTGCCGGCCTGCGCCAGCGGCGTGCCGTCGGCACGGGCCAGCCGCACCCGCGTTCCCGTTCCGCCGCCATCGATCCCGATGAGATATTCGATCATGCTGTGATTTTGCTGTTAACTGCCCAAAGTGGGCGCACTATATGGCGGGCAAATCGCCTAGTCAACAGACATATTCACCGCAGGCTTACTCGGCGTGCATGCCGCGCCGGTCGTAACGCGTCAGTCTGGTGGCGACCACCACTTGCGCGCTGCCGGGACCGCGCACGGCGACATCGGCGCGGGCGGCGCTCAGTTTGCGGCCTTCCAGGTCGCCCGGGCCGTGTACTTCGGCGTTCAGCTGGCCGGTGCGGCCTTCCAGTTCGACATTGCCGGGGCCGTGCAGGCGCACGCGGCTCTGCTGCGCATCCAGGCCGACGATTTTCAGGTCGCCCGGGCCCCAGGATTCGGCGTCCAGTTCGCGAATGGTGCCGCCGATGCAGCCGTCGCCCGGTCCGCGCATGACCACGTTGACGCGCTGGGCGGCCAGCTTGCAGCCTTCGAAATCGCCCGGTCCGTCCACCTGCACGCGCAGGGCAGTGCTGCTGCCTTTGACGTGCAGGCCGCCCGGCCCGGTCAGGTGGGCCTGGGTACTGGCCACCGCCACGCTGTCGAGCTCAAGGTCGCCCGGTCCGCTCACCGTCGCGTTGATGTCGCCACCGGCGATGCTGCCGATGGTGACATCGCCCGGTCCGCTCAAGGTCAGCTGGGCGGTGGAGGCTTTGAACTGCCTGGCGTCGACGTCGCCGGGACCGGAACTGTTCAATACCAGGCTGCGCACGCTGCCGGAGGTGCGCACGTCGGCGGGCCCCTCGGAACTGAGTTCGAACTGGTCGCCGCTGACCTGGTCGACGGCGACCTCGCCACTGCCGTTGGAACGCACCATCTTCAGAGCGGGCGCGCTGATGGTCACGGTGGGGTGCTCGCGCGTGAGGTTGAATTGAAAGCCGGAGCGTTCGCGCGAGCGCACGACCAGCGTGCTGCCGCGCAGGAAGGTCTCGATCTCGGCCAGGTCCCTGGGTTCGCCCGACAGCGTGACCGCTTGCCGTCCCTGGGCGACGATCTTGAAGTGATACGGCCCGCCCGCCTCGATCGAGGTGAAGGCGCCGACGGCGCGCTGTTCGGTGACCGGTGCTGCGCAAGCCGATGCCGACAGTGCGAAGGCGACGGCGGTAAAGGCGATGGCGTGGCGGGTGTTTGTCATGGTGTTCTCGGCGTGTGGATGCGAAGTCTGAACAATATGACAAAGCGCCGGGCGCCACGAGCGCCGCCCGATCAAGCGCAAAAATCGCGGCGCAGGCTGCGGATTGGGGCGATGAACGGGACCGCTCGCGGCGCATTCACTTGTACTGTTCCAGTTGTACCGCCAGCGCGGTCTTGTGGTTCTTGACGAATTCGGCCGCCTCGGCGCGCACTTGGGCGCGCGTGGGCGTGCCCCGCTTGGCGTCCTTGACGGCAGGTGCGGCCGCGCTGAGGGCGGCAGTCGTGAGCGCCGCGCCGCTGGCGGGCGCGTCGGCGGCAACGGCGCCATTGGCGATAAGCATGACGGCAGTGGCGGCGATGATATGAGCGGTTTTCATTTGTTTCCCTATCTGTATTGATTGACAAGCTGAGTGTAATCTTTGCGTAAATTGGAAAAAAGGCGCTGGAACGCAATGGACTATCGCGAAATTCGGCATAATCGAGTCTTCATCGAGGAGTCGCCATGGACCGTCTGCAAGCGATGCGGATTTTTTCGAAGGTGGTGGAGCAAGGCGGCTTTGCGCGCGCCGCTACCGCACTGTCGCTGTCGAACACCGTCGTGACGCGCAATGTGGCTGAGCTGGAGGCGCATCTTGGTGCGCGCCTGCTCCACCGCACCACGCGCAAGCTGTCGCTGACCGAAGCGGGGCGCCAGTATCTGGAGCGGGTGCGCAACATCCTGGCGGAAATCGACGACGCCGAGGCGCTGGCGGCATCGGCCAGCCAGAAGGCCAGCGGCACCTTGCGGATTTACTGCTATACCGGCTTCGGCCAGGCGCATCTGTCCAGGCTGCTGCCGCGCTTCGCCGCACAGGAGCCCGACGTGGTACTGGACGTGACGCTGCACGACCGGCCGGTCGACCTGGTCGAGGAGGGCTACGACGTCGGCATTTTCATGGGCCTGCAGAAGATCGACGCGAGCATGGTGGAGCGGCGTCTGGCCACGTCCACGGTGATCCTGTGCGCCTCGCCCGGGTACCTCGCGCGCCACGGCGCCCCGGCCGTGCCGGCCGACCTGAGCGCGCACGCCTGCCTGAACTACGACTATGAAGTGGTGCGCCACAGTTGGGCGGCCCACGTCGGCGAGAACTGGGAAAACGTGCCGATCAGCAGCCGGATGGTGTCGAACAGCTCGGCCATGCTGCGCCAGGCCTGCCTGGCGGGCATGGGCATCATGATCCGTAGCTCGTGCATGCTGGAAGACGACTTTACCAGCGGGCGCCTGGTGCGGCTGCTGGAGGGGCATCGCATGGGCACCCTGTCGATCAGCCTGGCTTACCCCAGCCGCCGCATGCTGTCCTATAAAGTGCGCTCGTTCATCAACTTCATGAGCGCCGAATTTCCCCATCCAGAGCAGGACCCATGGCTAAGCTGATCCAGGCGTTTCTTTCGCGCCACAATCAATCGTTGAACCGTGACAATTTTCCTAACGGTCATTATTCATGTGCTATATTTCTACTCAGAATTTCTGGTTCCAGAGCTGCGCCTAGAAGCAGCGGAAACTGAGGGGACAAGAATAAGAAGTATCATGGGCGGGCAACCGTTCAACTCGAAAGCCCGCCCTGTGCGGGCTTTTTTCTTGGCATTGACATCATGCCTAGAAGAAATTTTTTCTGTTTCTACGTCATGGTGTGTAGGATGGGCTCAAGCCGATGTCATAATGTGCCGAAAGAGGGTGTATGGTCTCGGCCACATTCGACAGTCGATCCGCCAGGGAGGCACAATGATTCGCTACATGGGCACGCGCAAAAATATGGAAGGTGCCACCGTTTATGTTTTTGTCATCAACGGCGCGCAGAAAGAAGTACGCGAGAGTAACCTGAAACAGTATCCGGGTTGCTACGAAGCGCTGCCGGCATCGACCAAGGCCAAGATTGCCGCCAACCGCAGCTGGATGTCGCAGCTCTGAACGGTTTCTTCCACCTTGGCGGGCTATTCCCTCAACGCCGTGCGCGCGTGGCGCCGGACCGGACTGGCCTGCGCGCTCGCGCTGCTGCCATGCGCGGTGCCGGCTGCGCCCTCGACCTTCGGCCCGGTCATCGGCAGCGCGCTGCTGTGCCGCAGCCACCTCGATAACGCCTACTTCCAGTCCTACCTGGCCGGTGCCTTCGGTCCCTCGTACAAGCACGAAGGCGGGGCCTACTGGTTCAAGGCCGACACCACGCTGTGGGGCACGGCCGTCAGCGATATCCTGATCAGCGACGACAGCAGCGACCTGGTATTCGTGGGCGCCGTGGCCGACGCCGCTCCCGACCAGCTCGAACAATCCATCCGCGCCGCCGTCGGCGTGCGCCACATTCCCGCGGACCGCTCCGCCGCGCCGGTACGCGAATCGGCGCCGGGCAGTAAAATCGTGTACTTCAATACCAAATCCAAGATCTACTGCGCCCGCTACAAGCCGCTCCCGCTGGCACGCTAGGTCAACCTTCCGGATGCCCATGTACACGCAATACTTCAGTTTGAAGCAGCCGCCGTTTTCGATCGCGCCCGACCCGCGCTACCTGTTCATGAGCGAGCGCCATCGCGAGGCGCTGGCGCACCTGCTGTACGGGATCGGCAGCGGCGGCGGCTTCGTGCTGCTCACCGGCGAAATCGGCGCCGGCAAGACCACCGTGTGCCGCTGCTTCATCGAACAGGTTCCGTCCAACTGCCGCCTGGCCTACATCTTCAATCCCAAGCTGACGGTGGCCGAACTGCTGCTGTCGGTGTGCGAAGAATTCGGCATCGCGCTGCCGAGCGAACCGGCCGGGGTCAAGGGCTTCATCGACGCCATCAACCGCTACCTGCTGGAGAGTCACGCGCAAGGCCTGAACAATGTGCTGGTCATCGACGAAGCGCAGAACCTGGCGGCCAGCGTGCTCGAACAACTGCGCCTGCTGACCAACCTGGAAACCAGCGAGCGCAAACTGCTGCAGATTATCCTGATCGGCCAGCCGGAGCTGCGCGCCATGCTCGCGGCGCCCGAGATGGAGCAGCTGGCGCAGCGCGTGATTGCCCGCTACCACCTGGGTCCCTTGTCCGAAGCCGAAACCGGCAGCTACATCGCGCACCGCATGGCGGTGGCTGGCGCCACGGCCAACAATCCGTTTCCGGCCAGGCTGACCGTGTTGATACATCGCCTGACGCAGGGCGTGCCGCGCCGGATCAATCTGCTGTGCGACCGCGCGCTGCTGGGGGCCTACGTCGAGGGCGGCCGCGATGTCACGCGCGCGATCCTGATGCGCGCGGCCGCCGAAGTGTTCGAGGGCGCCGCCCAGGCACCGGCACGCAAGGCGCGCTGGCCGATCGCCGCCGCGCTGGCCGGCGTGGCGCTCAGCGCGGCGGCGGCCTGGCAGCTGATACCGGCCAGAGCGCCGGCCCCGGTGGCGCTGCAGCCGGCCGTACCCAAACCCTGGAGCGCGCCGCCGGCGCCGCCGACGCCCCTGACCCTGGCCGCCGAACAGGACGCGCTGCGCGAACTGGCCGGGCTGTGGAAGCAGCCGCTGGGCGACGGCGATGCCTGCGAGCTGGCGCGCAAGGCCGGCTTGCGCTGCCATCAGGGCAAGGGCGGCCTGTACGAACTGCGCCTGCTCGACCGGCCCGCCGTGATCGCCCTGCACGAAGGGGCCTCCACCGGCTACGCCCTGCTGGTGGCGCTGGACGACAGCAGCGTCACCCTGCGTGCCGACGGCCGCACCCAGCGCCTGCCGCTGGCGCTGCTGGCCACCCGTTTCGATGGCAGCTTTACCACCTTGTGGCGCATGCCGCGCAGTTTCCGCGACCAGGTCGCGGCGGGCGGGCAGGGTCCGGAAGTCGACTGGATCGCCGCCCGTCTGGCGCAGCTCGACGGCGAAGTCGCGCCGGCGGGCGGGCAGCGGCTCGACGCCGCCATGCAGGACAGGCTGCGGGCTTTCCAGGCCGGCCAGCATCTCAAGGCCGACGGCGTGGCCGGTC
>CBFGOU010000325.1:0-5697 GCA_965650445.1 uncultured Oxalobacteraceae bacterium
GTGCCGATGATGCCTTCGATGGCTTCCGGATCGACGATGTTTTCCGGCAGGTGGTCGTTGATTTCGGCGTAGGTCAGGAAGCCGCGCTCCTTGCCCAGCTTGATCAGGGTCTTGAGCTTTTGCCGGCGCCGTTCGAGTTCTTCCTCCGACGCCTCGGTGTCGGACGAGAACGCGTCTTTCAGCAAGGCTTTTTCCTTGGCCTTGCGATCCTTGGCCTTGGCCTTGTCGACCGCCTTCAGCTCGGCGCGTTCGACCGCATTGAGCGCGGCCACTTCGTCGTTCTCAGGCTGGAATTCCTTCGGCTTGCGCCCGCGCCGGCCCGGCACCTTGACCGACGGCAGCACGTAACCCGAGGTGTCGATCGCGGCGAGCGCGGCGGCATCGGTGGTTTGGCTGACGGCAGGCGGCTGGCTCGCAGTGCGCGACTCGGCCTTGTCTTGCGCTTTGTCCGCCTGGGCGGACGTTCTGGTCGGCTTCTCAGCCACGCTGGTTTCGGGTTTCTTGATTGGCACAGGCGCTTTCGATGTCACAACGACTAGCTTTACGGTGGTTAAATAAAGTCTTGTTGCAGCCAGGTTGCCCCGGCGATACTGCTCTTTGCACTCGAATACTTCACTACGTTACACCAACATTACCAAAGACCACGATTGCCAGGCCCGGGGTTTCCGCGCGGCTCGATCGCCTCTTCGGCAGTAGTCTACTGCAATACAACGGCGGTTGGAGGCGCGAGCCGCTTGTGGTTGTTTTGCAAACGATTGAAATCGCCCGGCCGCGCTGCGCGCCGCCTCAACCCATGCCGGCCCTGCCGCCGGCGTCACCCTGTTTTGCGCCGGTCAAGAGCCTGTCTGCTGATGAAAATGCTCATTTCATCACTAAGAAAAACTTACCGCGGACACAACACTTAGCGTTTTATTATAGCACGCACCCCAAGTTTTTCCAGTCGTAAAAGACCCGCCGAGGCGGCCTATTCAAACCGGTTAGCGCGGGGTCATTTCCGCTTGTTGCTCGCGTAAAAGTCGATCTTGCTCGGCAGTTATTTCACGGTAACGCACGCCCAACTGATCCGAGGTCAGTCCGGCGGAAAACAACTGATTCAGTTCCTCCTTTAACGCATCCATCTTGATTTGGCGTACAGCGCCGGACAACCAGAGTTTGCAGCTGTCGAAGTCCGATTCCGACTCCGATGCGATCTCGGCAATCAAGCCGTCGTAGTCCGATCCCGTGTCCTTCAGATGCTGAGACAATGCGGCGAAGCTGCCGTTCGGTCCCAGTGCCTGTCCGGCTGCAATAAGTTGTAACAGCCGTTCTGCTGCCTCCTGGCCGAAGTATTGAAACGCGGTCAAGGCGGCCTCGTCGAGCTCCAGGCACAGCGGCGGGTGCGAAATCAGGTTGCGCATGATTTGCAGCTCCAGGCCGAGCGGTTGCGGCCGGCCCTGGCGCGGCGGGGCTTTCCTGGCCACCGACACGGGCTTGGACAACTCGAACAGGCTTTCGATCTCGGCCGGGCTCGATTCGGTCAGGCTGGCCAGGCCGCGCACGATCTGCAGGCGCAGCGAGGTCGGATGCATCGCCTGCAATAGCGGCTTGGCATCGAACTGGATGCGGGCGCGCCCTTCCGGCGTGGAATTATCGTGCTCGGTCGACACTTCACGCAGCAGGAATTGCGACAGGGGCATGGCTTCGTCAATTTCTTGAGCGAATGCATCGGCGCCGTAGGTGCGCACATAACTGTCCGGATCGTGTTCGGTCGGCAAGAACAGGAATTTGATCGTCTTGTCGTCCGTCACTTGCGGCAGGCAGGCTTCCAGCGCCCGGCGGGCGGCGCGGCGGCCGGCCTTGTCGCCGTCGAAACTGAAGATGACGGTGTCGGTCTGGCGCAACAGCTTTTGCACGTGGGTCGTGGTGCAGGCGGTGCCGAGCGTGGCGACCGCTTGCGCAAAGCCCAGCTGGGCCAGCGCCACCACGTCCATATAGCCTTCCGTCACGAGCACGTAACCGGCGTCGCGGATGGCCTGGCGCGCTTCGAACAAGCCGTACAGTTCCATGCCCTTCTGAAACAGCGGGGTTTCCGGCGAGTTCAGGTATTTCGGTTCGCCCTGGTCGAGCACGCGGCCGCCGAAACCGATCACTTGTCCCTTGGTATTGCGGATCGGGAACATGATGCGTTCGCGGAAGCGGTCGTAGCGCTTCTTGTTGTTGCCGTCCTCGTCCACCTTGTCGATCACCAGGCCCGATTCGACCAGGGCCAGTGCTTCGTAATCGGGAAACACGCTGCGCAGATTGTCCCAGCCGGACGGCGCGTAGCCCATGCCGAAACGGGCCGCGATTTCGCCGGTCAGGCCGCGGTTCTTTAAATAGGCGATGGCGTTCTGGGCGCCGCGCAGCTGGCCGCGGTAATAATCGCAGGCGCGGGTCATGGCGTCGGACAGGGCCAGCGCCTGGGCCTGGTTCTGGGCGCGCTGCAGTGGGGGAATCTTGTCGTCCGCGTCCGGCACCACCATGCCCACGCCCTGGGCCAGGTCCTTGACGGCGTCGACAAAGCCCATGCCCGAGTATTCGATCAGGAAACCGATCGAGGTGCCGTGCGCGCCGCAGCCGAAGCAGTGATAGAACTGCTTGGTCGGGCTGACGGTGAAACTGGGCGATTTTTCGCTGTGGAAGGGGCACAGGCCGCTGTAGTTGGCCCCGCCCTTTTTCAGCTGGACATAGCGTCCGACCACGTCGACGATGTCGACCCGGTTGAGCAAATCGGTAATGAAGGTTTGTGGAATCACGTCGAATGAACAGTCTTTGCTTCAGGTCAGACTATACCGCCGGGCTCGTCATAGATTTGATCTGCGACAAGACCCGGCGCGCGGCGTCACTCAAGCCGGGTTCAAGGCTTTCTTGATCAGGGCCGAGACGGCGGCCATGTCGGTGCCCTTCGGCATTTTCGGCTTGAGGATGGCCATCACTTTACCCATGTCGGCCGGACCGCTGGCGCCCGAGGCGGTCACGGCGGCGGCCACTTCGGCGGCGATCTGCTCGTCCGACAGGCCGGCCGGCATATAGGCCGTCAGCACGGCCAGTTCGGCTTTTTCGATGTCGGCCAGGTCCGCGCGGTTGCCGGCTTCAAATTGCGTGATCGAATCCTTGCGCTGCTTGATCATTTTTTCGACGATGGCGAGGGTTTGCTCGTCATTTAATTCGATGCGCTCGTCGACTTCCTTGCGCTTGATGTCGGCGATGATCAGGCGGATCGTGCTCAGCTTGCCGGCTTCCTTGGCGCGCATTGCCGTTTTCATGTCTTCGGTGATTTGTTCTTTCAAGCCCATGGCATCCTCGTGGTGAAATTGTTAGCGTAGAAATGGCAAAACCCGCTGCGGACGACCGGAGCGGGCTTGCGACTTCAGCATCGGCGTGATCCGGACAGCGCGCTGTCACCGGATCAGACTCGACTGGACAGTCTTAGAATAATTTCTTAGGCAGTTGCTGGCTGCGGATGCGCTTGTAGTGACGCTTCACGGCAGCTGCCAGCTTGCGCTTGCGCTCAGCCGTTGGCTTTTCGTAGAACTCGCGGGCGCGCAGTTCGGTCAGCAGACCCGTTTTTTCGATAGTGCGCTTGAAGCGACGCATAGCGACTTCGAACGGCTCGTTTTCTTTAAGGCGAATAGTGGTCATGTAAAAATCAAACCGTTAGATTTAGGGAAGAACGAGATCATAGCAGCCTTCCGCCCGGAATGGAAGCTTTTCGCATTGACTGTTTCGCAAGCGCGACAGTACCCCTTAGACGGCCGATCCGGCCGCCACGCCCGACGCCCACGCCCACTGGAAATTGTAGCCGCCCAGCCAGCCCGTCACATCCACCGCTTCGCCGATGAAGTACAGTCCCGGCACCTTGTTGACCATCATGGTTTGCTGCGACAACTCGCGCGTGTCCAGCCCGCCCAACGTCACTTCGGCTTTGCGGTAACCTTCCGATCCGGTGGGCACGATGGCCCAGCGGTTGACCGCGTCGCCCAGCTTGCGCAGCTTGGCGTCCGGCAAATCCGCCAGCCGCGCATCCAGCGCCAGGCCGTTGACCGCCAGCAGCACTTCCGCCAGGCGTGACGGCAGCCATTGTGCCAGCACATTGTCCAATTGCTTCTTGAACACGCCCTTGTTGGCGATAAGTTCTTCGGCCAGATCCATTTCCGGCAACAGGTTGATGGTAATGGGCTGCCCCTCGTCCCAATAGCTTGAGATTTGCAGGATGGCAGGCCCGGACAGGCCCCGATGGGTGAACAGCAAGTCTTCGCGGAAATGGCCGCGCCTGGCGCCGCGGCCCTTGCCGCTGCCGGTGGACACCTCGACTTCCAGCGCCACGCCGGCCAGCGGCGCGAACGGTTCCCAGCCGGGACCGTCGAAGGTCAGCGGCACCAGCCCCGGACGCGGCGCGACGACGTTCAATTCGAACTGTTCGGCAATGCCGTAGGCAAAGCCGGTGGCGCCGATCTTGGGAATCGACAAGCCGCCAGTGGCGATCACACAGCTGCCGGCCAGGATGTCGCCCGTATCGGTCGACAACAGGAAACCGTCATCCATCTGCTCGAGCGAGGCGACCGCGCACGGCATGCGCCACTCGACCCCGCCGGCGGCGCACTCGGCCTTGAGCATCTGGATGATCTGCTCGGACGAGTCGTCGCAGAACAGCTGGCCCTTGTGTTTCTCGTGGTAAGCGATGCGGTGCTTGCGGATCAGCACCAGGAAATCCTGCGGCGTGTAGCGCGACAAGGCGCTGCGGCAAAAGTGCGGATTTTGCGAAAGGAATTGTTGGTGCGTGGTGTTGATATTGGTGAAATTGCAGCGACCACCGCCGGAGATGCGGATCTTTTCCGCCAGCTTGGCGGCGTGATCGATCAACACCACGCGCTTGCCGCGCTGAGCGGCCACGGCGGCACACATCATGCCGGCCGCGCCCGCCCCGATTACTGCGACATCATATTGTTTTGCCATGGCTGACGCGGTTTCCACTGATCACAAAAAACGTGATTGTAACTGCTTCACCGCAACAGCCATGTTTATGCAGAACGCTTGAGTTGTGCGGCAAATTTTTCCACCGTGGCACAGCGCACCACGTCGCCGATCACGATGATGCTGGGGCTGCCCAAACCCGACAGCGCCAGGTCTTCCGGCAGGTGCGCCAAGGTGGTCAGCAATTGATTCTGCGACTTGCCGGTGGCGGACTGCACCACGGCGACGGGCGTAGCGCCGGACTTGCCGCCGGCGATCAGCGCCTGCTGGATCTCGCGGCAGCGCGCCACCCCCATGTAGATGACCAGGGTCAGGCCGGTCTGGGCCAGCAAGGCCCAGTCGGGCGTGCGGGCCGGGCCGGCGTCATCGGCGCGCTCGTGCCCGGTGACGAAGATGGCGCCCGAACTCCAGTCGCGGTGCGTCAGCGGCACCCCGATCGACGAGGGCGCCGCCAGGCCGCTGCTGATGCCGTTGATAATTTCCACCTCGATGCCCTGCTCCATCAGGTGCGCGCGCTCTTCGCCGCCACGGCCGAAGACGAACGGGTCGCCGCCCTTCAGGCGCACCACGCGCTTGCCGGCCTGCGCTTCGGCAATCATCAGCCGTTCGATGAATTCCTGCGGGGTCGACTTGCAGCCGCCGCGCTTGCCCACGGGGATCACGCGCGCCGATGGCGACGCGTGCGACAACATCTCGGGATTGACC
>CBFGOU010000326.1:0-5686 GCA_965650445.1 uncultured Oxalobacteraceae bacterium
CCGGGTGGCCGATCTGTTCAGCCTGTCGAACGCGGTCTGGTCGTTCGGCCTTTCGGCCGCGCAGCCTTTTTTAAACGCCGGCGCTACCCGGGCCGGCGTGCAGGGCGCCGAGGCCCAGCATCAGGCGGCGGTGGCGCGCTATCGCCAGAGCGTGCTCGATGCCTTCGGCGATGTGGAAAACCAGCTGTCGGCCACGCGCGTGCTGGCGCAGCAGCAGACCTTGAGCCAGCAGGCCTCGGCGGCGGCCGACCAGGTCGAGCAGCAGATGCTCAACCGCTACAAGGCGGGGCAGGTAAGCTATACCGAAGTGGTGCAGGCGCAAGCGACGGCGCTGTCGGCCCGGCGCGCGCTGGTGCAGGCGCAGTCGGACCGTTTGACGACGGCGGTGGCGCTGATCCAGTCGCTCGGAGGAGGGTGGCAGGCGCATTAACACGCGGAACGGCTTGTCGCAGCGGCCAAAAGCTCACTACAATATGAGCATGACGACCTCCCGCGCAAAGCCCCCCTCTCCCGAGCTCAAGCCGTATGTGGTGCGGCGCTCGCCCATTCACGGCAACGGCGTATTCGCACGGCGCAAGATCCACGCGGGCGAGCGCATCGACGAATACACCGGCGAGCGCATCACGTCCGACGAATCGGCCATCCGTGCCGCCAGCAGCGGCGGCCCGGTCAACCACACGTTCTTCTTTTCGCTCAACGACGGCACGGTGATCGACGGCGGCAGCGGCGGCAACGATTCGCGCTTCATCAACCACGCCTGCGAACCCAATTGCGAGGCCGAGGAAGACGATGGCCGCGTCTACATTTTTGCGCTGCATGACATCGAACGCGGCGAAGAACTCAACTACAACTACGCGCTGGTCTACGAAGAGCGCCACACCGCGGCGGTCAAGAAGCAGTTCGAATGCCGCTGTGGAAAACCCGGCTGCACCGGCACCATGCTCGCACCAAAAAAGCGCAAAAAACGCAGCGCATGACGCGCGACGCTCACGTTCGGTGAGCGTTTGATCAACTCAATGATTTCTTAATCAATGTGGCGCGCACCGCGTTGACGACACCGCGCACCTGAAGGGATACTGAAAATGCAATATCCCGCGTCAGACGGGCATGAAGTACATCCAGAGAGAACCTTTTTAGGAGACATTCCTTGCAAAACCAAAAATTGACAGCCTCGCTCGTTGGGGTTGTAGCCGCTGCATTGCTCGGCGGCTGCGGAGGGACCTCGGCAGATCGCGCCGAGCCGCAAAAATCGGCATTCCTGGCCACCGTGGAAGAGGCCAGCAGCTTCGGCCTGACCGAAGACCCGGTGTTCTACACCATCGATACCGGCGCCGGACTGGTGTTCAAGGTGCGCCGCACCGACAATCGCGTCAGCACCCAGTCGGCCGGCGACATCGCCTCGATGATCTACAACGGGGTGCAATACCAGGACCAGGGCCGCGGGACCCAGGTCAATTCCGGCTTCGACTTCCTCTACACGAACGTCTCGGCGGTCGACGTCAGCGCTGAGAAAATCGGCAGCGATTTCATCAAGGTCACCGTCAAGGCCGGCGACCTGACCCACTACTACATGGTCAAGAAGGGCCTGCCGCACATTTACATGGGCACCTACTTCACCAGCGAACCGAGCACCCTGGGCCTGGCGCGCTTCATCGTGCGCGTGCCGATCGCCGCGCTGCCGAACGGTCCGACCCCGTCCGACCTGCGTCCGACCACCACCACCATCGAGTCGGGCGACGTGTTCGGCATGCCGAACGGCGAAACCCGTTCCAAGCACTACTCCAACATGCGCCTGAAGGACTGGCAGTACATTGGCGCCACCAGCGCTACCGCCGGCCTGTGGATCGTGCGCGACAATAACGAAGGCAACTCGGGCGGCCCGTTCTACCGCAGCCTGCTCAACCAGGGCACCTTGACCAACCAGGAACTCACCTACATCATCAACTACGGTGAAACCCAGACCGAAGCGTTCCGCCTGGGCGTGTTCAATGGCTACACCATGGTGTTCAACAACGGCAGTGCGCCCGCCGCCGTCGATACCTCGTGGTTCAAGGACATGGACCTGCTCGGCTACGTGCCCGACACGGCGCGCGGCCGCGTGGCCGGCAGCGGCATCACCGGCATGGTCCCCGGCGTGAACTACACGGTCGGCTTTTCCAACGCAAAGGCGCAGTACTGGGCCGATGTGAATCCGGCCGACGGCAGCTTCGAGACCGGCGCCATGATCCCCGGCGCCTACGCCGTCAAGGTCTACAAGAACGAGCTCGAAGTGGCGTCCAGCACCGCCACCGTCGATGCGGGCCTGACCAATACCATCGCGCCGATCGCCATCGGCAACGACCCGGGCGCCGCGCCGGCCCTGTGGAGCATCGGCACCTGGGATGGCAGCCCGGTCGAGTTCCTCAACGGCGACAAGGTCACCACCATGCACCCGCAGGATGTGCGCATGAGCCCATGGGTAGTGCCGGAATACGTGATCGGCACCTCCACCCCGGCCACCGGCTTCCCGGCCTACCAGTGGAAGGACGTGAACAACACCATGGTCATCAAGTTCAATCTGCGCCGCAGCCAGATCGCCAACTACACGCTGCGGGTCGGCACTACGATTGCGTTCTCCGGCGCGCGTCCGAAGGCCCAGGTCAATGGCTGGATCTCGGGCAATCCGGTGGCGCCCTCCCAGCCGAAGACCCGCTCGCTGACGGTCGGCACCTACCGCGGCAACAACAATATGTACACCTTCAACATCCCCGCCAGCGAACTGGTGGTCGGCCAGAACGTGGTCACCCTGCAAGCCATCAGCGGCACGGCCGGTACCAAATACCTGAGCCCCGGCTATTCGTATGACGCGGTCGACATGATCAAGACCCAATAACACCACGGAGACCAGACCATGAAAAAATCCATCAAACCGCTGATCGCAGCCATGGCGCTGGGCGCCGCCGGCTGTGCGTCGGCCGGCGTCATGCAGAGCTTCGGTGGCTACACCGTCGATAATGTGACCAATTCCGCCACCTTCGAGGGCAATCTCTCGCTGGCCAACGACTATGTCGAGGACGGCCTGGTGTTCCACTACACCGGCTCGAACAACAACAACGGCTGTGGTTACGCCGGCGTCGATTGCTACGACGACATCGTGCCCAGTCCCTATGCCGGCAACTACATGGCGACGGCGGGCGACAAGGCCTATATCAGCGTGCGCAGGACCGACGGCTCGGACTTCTCCGGCATCGAATTCACGGTCGGTACCGGCTATTCCACCGTGTTCGGTTTCTGGCAAACGCTGAACAATTCGATCGTCACCGGCACCGGCAACTTCACCGCCGGGATCGGCGCAGTCCTCGGGCTGACCGATCTTGCGGGTTTCGACGAGGTGCGCTATTTCACGTTCTCGACGGCCGGCAAGTCGGCCGGATTCAGCAGCCCGGAAATGGACAGCGTCCGCGTGGGCGATGTCCCTGAACCAGGCTCGATCCTGCTGATCGGCGCCGGCCTGCTCGGTCTGGTGGGACTGCGCCGCAAGGCCGTCTGAGCGAATTGGCAAGGGGCTGCGCGCACCTTGCTATCATTCCGGGTGCAGTGGCGCGTACCACGCGCCCTGCTTAACTCGGAGATGATTTTAATGATGTCACGCCTGATGATGTTCGGCGCCGCCACCCTGGCTGCCGGCACTGCACTGGCCGCCCCGCGCGGCTTCACCGTGGAAGATCTGGTGCGCATGGAGCGCGTCGGCAGCCCGGTGCTTTCTCCCGATGGCGCCCGCGTGGTGTACACCGTGCGTTCCACCGACATGGAAAAAAACCGCGGCAATACCCAGCTGTGGATGCTCGATCTGCGCACCCCCAAGGCCAACCCGGTGCGCCTCACCCAAAGCGACGCAAGCAGCACCGACCCGGAATGGTCGCCTGGCGGCGATGCGGTCTACTTCCTGTCGGCCCGGTCCGGCTCCAGCCAGGTCTGGCGCCTGCCGCTGTCCGGCGGCGAGGCCGCGCGCGTGACCGACCTGCCGGTCGACGTCGACAACTTCCGCCTGTCCCCGGCCGGCGACCGTTTGGCCATGAGCCTGACCGTGTATCGCGACTGCGCCGACCTGGCCTGCACCAAAGCGCGCCAGGACAAGAAGGGCAAGGCCAGCGGCCAGCTGTACGAGCGCCTGTTCGTGCGCCACTGGGACACCTGGAAGGACGGCACCAATGCGGTGCTGTATTCGGCCCCGCTGGATGCGGCCGGCAAGGTCAGCGCAGCCCCGGTCAGCCTGACCGGCACGCTCGACGGCGACGTCTCGTCCAAGCCCTTCGGCGACCATCTCGACTATCAGTTCAGCCCGGACGGCAAGACCATCGTGTTCTCGATCCGGATCGCCGGCAAGACCGAAGCCTGGTCCACCAATTTCGACATCTACCAGGTGCCGGCCGCAGGCGGCTCGCCGCGCAATCTGACCGCCGACAACCTGGCCTGGGATGCCAAGCCAGCGTTTTCGCCGAACGGCAAGACGCTGGCCTATCTGGCGATGCGCCGGCCCGGCTTCGAATCGGACCGCTTCGGTCTGGTCCTGATGGACGTGGCCAGCGGCAGCAAGCGCCAGGTCGCCGATGCCTGGGACCGCTCGATTTCCAATTACCGCTGGAGCGGCGACGGCAAAACCGTGCTGGCCAGCGCCGAAGACGTGGGCCAGGATCGCCTGTTCGCCATCGATGCGGCCAACGGGAAAGTCGCCGCCATTACCGGCAACGGCAGCGTGACCGATTTCGACACGCGTGGCGATACCGTGGTGTTTGCCCAGGCCAGCCTGTCCTCGGGCGCGCAGCTGCTGCGCACCAGGCTGGCCGGCGGCGCCGCCACCCAGCTCACCCACAACAACGAGCAGCAGCTGGCCGATGTACGCTTCGGGCAGTACGAGCAGTTCTCGTTTGCCGGCGCCAAAGGCGAGACGGTGCATGGCTACGTCATGAAGCCGTGGAATGCGGTCGACGGCGCCAAGTACCCGGTTGCCTTCCTGATCCATGGCGGCCCGCAGGGCAGCTTCGGCAATGCGTGGAGCTACCGGTGGAACCCGCAGACCTACGCCGGCGCCGGCTACGCCACCGTGTTCATCGACTTCCACGGCTCCACCGGTTACGGCCAGGCCTTTACCGACTCGATCAGCGGCGACTGGGGCGGCAAGCCCCTGGAAGACCTGAAGAAGGGCCTCGACGCGGCGGTGAAGAAGTTCGCCTGGCTGGACCGCGAACGCAGCTGCGCCCTGGGCGCTTCGTACGGCGGCTATATGATCAACTGGATCGCCGGGAACTGGCCCGATGGTTTCAAATGCCTGGTCAATCACGACGGCGTGTTCGACACGCGCGGCATGGCGTATTCGACCGAGGAACTGTGGTTCACCGAATGGGAAAACCGCGGCACCTACCTCATGACGCCAGCCCTGCACGAACAGTTCAACCCGGTCATGTACGTGAAAAACTGGAAGACGCCGATGCTGGTGGTCCAGGGCGACCTCGACTTCCGCATCCCGACCGCGCAGGGGCTGGGCACCTTCACCGCGCTGCAGCGCCAGGGCGTGGACAGCAAGCTGCTGGTGTTCCCGGACGAGAACCACTGGGTGCTCAAGCCACTCAACTCGCTGCAGTGGCACCACACCGTCAACACGTGGCTGGACCAGAACCTCAAGCAGTAAGCCAGGCCCGGGCTGGGG
>CBFGOU010000327.1:0-5669 GCA_965650445.1 uncultured Oxalobacteraceae bacterium
GGCCGCAGCGCCCCTCCCCGCCCCCGCTCCCGCGCAATAAGGCGTGTCAGGCTGACAAATCGCGAGGCCGATTTCAGCCTGAGTAACACATTTCGCTCCTAAACCGTTGCTTTTAAAGGAAAAGGCACGGTGTGGAGATTGCCGTCCGACACCATTTGGTCTAGCATTGCCTGAGATCAATACAGGACGTCCCATGGACAAGCACTCCCTTCCCAAGAGAAAGCGGCTATTTCCCGCCGTAGCACTGGCCATTGGCGCCATGTCTGCCCTGTTCGCGGCCTGCGAACCGGTACCCAGCGCCAAGGTGTCGACCGCGTCGGTGCCGACCTCCGTCACCACCTTCCGAACCAAGGAGCAGGCGATGGCCTCGCTGATGGCCTTGCCGGAGCTGAAGGCGTGGTCGGAGCGGATCGACAAGGATTCGGGCGGCAAACTGCATGCGGCCCTGATGGAATACGATACCCAGCCCAAAGTGGTCAGTGGCAAGCGCTACTGGCAATTCAGCTTTGTGGAAAACGGCAGCGACGCCGCACGCCGCTGGGAAAGTTTCCTTGTGTCCGATAGCGGCGAAGACATCCTGGTCGACGATGCCGCCAGTGACAAGGTGCTGACCCTGGCGCAGTGGCGCGCGCAGAAAAAGCCGATGGAGCAGACTGGCGCGCAGTAAGGGGGCTATCGCCGCCGGCCTTGCCATTTCAGCGGCTGGCGCGCAAAAAATATAACTGGATTTCAAGTTTTGTGTTATTCGAATGGACTGTTCCAAAATTGGAAATACGGCCACACTTCGTCCTACGGAAAATTCTGCCAATTTGACACAAACATGAAAATTCACTCTCGCAGCCGCTGTGCCGGCATGGCCGCCTTTCTACTTGCTTCGTCGCTGGCAGCACCAGTGCTGGCGCAGACAGCGGCACCCGCGTTTGCAGGCATTTTCGGCGACCACGCCGTTTTGCAGCGCGGCGAACCCTTGACCATGTGGGGCACGGCAGCCCCCGGGCAACACGTAACGGTGAGCCTGGGCGGCAAGACTGCCGAAGCAAACGCGGGAGCGAACGGCCGCTGGCGGGTGAGCATGCCCGCGATGACGGCTGGCGGACCGCATACCCTGTCCGTCACCGGCGGCACCGGCGCGACGACGCTCAAGGACATCATGATCGGCGACGTCTACCTGTGCGGCGGCCAGTCGAACATGGCGTTTCCGGCGCGGCTTTCCACCGGCGCGTGGCCTGACTTTCCCGCCAATCCGGACCTGCGCTTCATTAATATTCAACTCGCCAGCGCACCCGCCGTCCAGGACGATCTGAAACGGCCAGTGGAATGGAAAGTGGTGTCGCCAAAGACGGCCGGCGAGGCCTCGGCGGTGTGCTACTACATGGCGCGAACACTGCAACAGACCCAGAAGGTGCCGGTCGGTTTCATCGGGTCGAACTGGGGCGGCACCACCATCCAGGGCTGGATCGGCCCGTCATCGCTGAAAACCCTGCCTGCCTACGCCAAGCGGCTTGAGGCGCTGGACGACTTGGCGTCGAATCCCTCCAGAGCGATGGCCGACGAAGCGCGCCGGCACGAGCAATGGTGGGACGCGCATGACCCGCAGGCAAAGGCGCAGCGTGCGTGGAGTTCGCCGGGGTTCGACGACGCCGCATGGCCGAGCCTGACACCGAAGGGATCGTGGAAGGACGCCGGCATCGCCGCGTTGGCGGACTTCGACGGCGCCGCATGGTTCCGCACCACCGTGACCCTGGATGAGGCGCAGGCGCGAGCGGCAAACGCAGTCCAGCTCGGTCCCATCGATACCTACGACAGCACCTGGGTCAACGGCGTGCGCGTGGGCGGCGGCAGTACTGCGTGGGTGTGGCGAGACTATGCCGTTCCCGCCGGCGTATTCAAACCGGGCCGCAACGTGATCGCCATCCACGTTCTCAGTGGCGGCACAGGAGGCGGGCTGACCGGGCTGCCGGAACAGCGCGGCATCAAGACCGGCGACGGGCAGTTTATTGCCCTGTCCGCGCCATGGAAATACAAGCTGGGCATGCGCTCGAAGGGCCTGTCGATCGCGCCGGCGCCGTGGGATATACCGACCAGTCTGTCGACACTCCACAACGCGATGATCGCGCCGCTGGCCGGCTACAAGTTCAAACTGGCGGCGTGGTACCAGGGCGAGTCCAACACCGATGCCGCAAAAGAATATGAGACGCTGCTGCCGCTGCTGATCGCCGATTGGCGCAAGACCTTCGCCCAGCCGGACTTGCCCTTCCTGGTCGTCCAGCTGTCCTCGTTCGGTCCAGTCGCGGTACAGCCCGGGCAATCGAACTGGGCGCAGTTGCGCGAGGCCCAGGCCAGGACCGTTCGCAACGACCGGCATGCCGGGCTGGCCGTCACCATCGACGTGGGCGACCGCACCGACGTTCATCCCGCGCAGAAAGCCGTAGTCGGCGACCGGCTGGCTCGTGCGGCCCGCGCACTTGCCTACGGCGAAGCGATTGCGCCCGGAGGACCGGAAGCGGCCGGCGTGACGCGGTCAGGTGACGACCTGGTAGTCAAATTCAAGAACACCGGCGGCGGCTTGCGCACCTACAGCGCCAGCCATGCGATCGGTTTCGAAGCGTGTGCCGGCGCGGCTTGCCAGTATGTGCTGGCGCTGGCGCAAGGCGACACGGTGACGCTGAAAGGGGCCAACCTGCCAGGCACGACGCATGTCCGCTATGCCTGGGCCGATGCGCCTTACGTGAATCTGTATAGCACCGAGGACCTGCCTGCGGCGCCGTTCGAGATGGAGGTCAAGTAAATGGCCAGTGAAGGGCAACGACTGTACGTGCCGGTCCACTCAGGAAACGTCAACTGATGCGTGGTAGACCACCTTTCGGAGACAGAGGGTGTATTAAAAGATGAGCGGCGATAAGAGACCAGAGTTCGTCGGGAAGAAGTGCTTTGGCCATAGCATCGGTCTGGCTAAGAACAGGCTCGCCATGTTATAGCCGACGTCCAGTTCGGGAGTCCTGCGCAGATGCCTTACACTTTCGAGCGAACAAAGATTCGTCGCCTTAACCTTCCGGAAAAAATGGGGGGGGGCTGAATTGCTATTGAGCATGATAAATTAGTAGAGCTTGGCTAACTCCCCAAACTCATCTGCGCGGGCCGCTCTTGAATTTATCGAGCACTCAAATGACATTTGCCTAGCTAACGTACCACCATTTGGGTCGTAGTAAAAATCACAGTTGGCGTCCGAATACTTTACCCAAAGTCGCTGAACTTCCTGAAGTTTTTTCCTTCTTTGTGCATCAAGTTTGCTTAACAAGATTTTGTAGGAGGAATTGAGTCGCTTGTCTTGCCTCTCATACTCTGCGGACATGCAATCCAATACGGCAGGATCTACAGCTCCGGCCTCGGATAGACAAGCCGAATACTCCTTTGTTGAGGCAGCAAAGCTAGAAGCAGAGCAGAATACGGTAGTCGTCAATACCGACGCGTAGAGGATTTTCTTCATATTCCAATTCGTAGGATTCACTATAGAGCCCGCTTTTGGCCGACAGCCGATAGCACGAAACTAGCTCACGCAATGCGGAGTGGCCGCACTCGCTCCTTGCTCAGTATACATCTTGCTCAAATGGAGGTCGGAAGTGCCAAGCATTTACGCTGAGGCCGGCAAGCAGGCCAGGGCGGAAACAACGATGGCGGTCACCATAGCTTGCAATACTTTCATTTTATCCTTGAGTCTCGGTCGAGTTCCGAGCGTCTGACAGGCCAATTCCTGTCATCGATCTCATGTTGAGAAAGTTTGCAAACTTTCAAGGCCAGCCGTTGCGATCAGGTTTTGTTAGCCGTTCTAAATGTCCAGATGCGAAATCATCAAGCGCGTGGCATCGGCATCGGCACCCTCCTGCTCGCGGCCCAGCGAAATTCCGACCGACATAATATCGATCAGCAGCAGCTGCAGAATTCGCGAAATCATCGACAGAAAAGTGGTGCTGTCCTCGCTGTGATCGACCGCCAGGCACACGGTGGCCTTCCTGGCCAACGGCGACTTGCTGCTGGTGATCGCGATGACTTCAGCGCCCGACGCGAGCGCCGTATCGACCGCCGCCAGCAACTCCGGCAAGCGGCCTGACGACGAAATCGCCACCACCACATCGCCCGGATTGAGCAGCCCGGCCGCCAGCGTAAACAGATGCGAGTCGCCATACGACGACGTCGGAATGCGGAAGCGGAAGAACTTGTGCTGGCCATCGAGCGCCACCACGCGCGAGGCGCCCATCGCATAGAACTCGACCCGTCTGGCCTTGCGCAGCAGCGCGATGGCGCGGTCGATCGATTGCACGTCGAGCTGGTCGCGAAACCTGAGGATCGCCGACACGGTATTGTCGATCACCTTGGCCGACAGGTCATGCGTGCTGTCCGACACGCGCACCTGGCTGTGACGCACCGGAATGGTTCCGGTCAGGCTGGAGGCGAATTTCAGTTTGAAATCAGCCAGGCCGAGAAAACCGAGCGAGCGGCAAAAGCGGATCACGGTCGGCTGGCTCACATCGGCCAGCCGCGCGATTTCTGCAATCGGTTCGCCGAGCACCTTGCGCGGATGGTCGATCACCAGAGTCGCCACGCGCTGCTCGGCCGGCGAGAGTTCATGCTGCAGTTGCTGCACCCGCTCCATCAGGGTGTTGGCGCCGGTACGCCCGCGCAGGTGCTCGGACAGGATCGACGCCAGCCCATGAAACGCCGGGTTCGGCGTCATGATCACGAAGGTCGGAATTTCGGCCAGATAGGATGTAAAACGGCCCTTGGCTTCGAAGCGCTTGCGAAACGACGAAGTGGCGAACCATT
Source organism: uncultured Oxalobacteraceae bacterium (assembly GCA_965650445.1). Taxonomy (GTDB): domain Bacteria; phylum Pseudomonadota; class Gammaproteobacteria; order Burkholderiales; family Burkholderiaceae_D; genus Telluria_A. The sequence continues at coordinate 4,822 of CBFGOU010000327.1, forward strand.
CGCCCAGGCGCGGCACGATGCCGCCGCCCACGAATATGCCGCCGATCGCGCCCAGCGTCACCGCCAGGTTGGCTGCGGCGCCACCGAGCATGCCGCAGAAGCAGTCGAGCACTTCCAGGCACAGCGCATCCTTCTTCTCAAGCGCGCCGGCGATGATCTCGGGCGAGGTCAATGGCGCCACATCCTGCCCGTTGCGCAACGCGAGCGCGCGGTAGACGATTTCCATGCCGGGACCGGAGATGAGGCGCTCGTTCGATACGTGCGGCCACTCCTTCCACGCATACTGGAGAATGGCGAACTCGCGCTCATCGGCAGGTGCGAAATTGGCGTGGCCGCCCTCCGAGCCCAAGGTGACGAAGCCGTCGATGGTCGGGATCACCCCCGAGCAGCCAAGACCGGTGCCCGGCCCCAGCACCCCGATGACGGCGTTGGCCGCGGCTTTGCCCCCGCCCACCTGCACCAGACCGGATGGCGGCAGGTTCGGCAGCGACATCGCCAGCGCCGTGAAGTCGTTCACGATCAGCAGAGTGCTCAGTCCCAGCGCGCGGCGCAGCTCGTCGGTCGAGAACTGCCAGTCGCGGTTGGTCATGCGGATGAAGTCGCCGTCGATCGGATTGGCCAGCGCGAAGGCCGCATGATGCAGCCGCACGCCTTCATGATCGGCCAGATAGGCACGCAGCAGCGGCACGATGCCGCTGTAATCGTCGCATTGGAGCACGCGCACCGAGCGCACCACTCCCGGTGCGGTTTCCAGCGCAAAACGTGCGTGGGTGGCACCGATGTCGGCTAGCAGACGAGGCCCGTCTGCGTAGGCCGTACGGCTATATTTTTGTTCGGATTCGGATATC
>CBFGOU010000328.1:0-5655 GCA_965650445.1 uncultured Oxalobacteraceae bacterium
CTTCGCGCTGCTGCTGGTGCTCGGCATTGCCCAATTGATGAGTCTGGCGGAGCTGTCGATGGGCCTGGGCGCCTTCCTGGCCGGTGTGCTGCTGGCCAGTTCCGAATACCGCAAGGCGCTGGAAACCGATCTGGAACCGTTCAAGGGGTTGCTGCTGGGCCTGTTCTTCACCTCGGTCGGGATGTCGATGAATCTGGGCCTGCTGGGCGAAGAACCGTTGCGGATCGCCGCGCTGACGGCCGGTTTCATGGCCATCAAGATGCTGTTCACCGGCGCGCTGGCGCGGTGGCTGCCGGTGGCGCCGGTGCAGCGCTGGCCGCTGGCCGGGCTGCTGGCGCAAGGCAGCGAATTCGCCTTCGTGGTGCTGGCCTCGGCCCAGCAGGCCAAACTGCTGCCGGCGCAATGGAACGACCAGCTGGTGCTGGCGGTGGCGCTGTCGATGGCGCTCACGCCGCTGACGCTGATGCTGGGCACGCGGATCGGCAACGCCATGCACGGCAAGGCGCTGCGCGAACACGACCAGATCCGCCCCGACGACGGCGCGCGCGTCATCATCGCCGGCTTCGGCCGGGTCGGCCAGATCGTCGCGCGCATGCTGGCCGCCTCCGGTTACAACGTGACGGTGCTCGACAACGATCCCGACCTGATCGACCTGCTGCGCCGCTTCGGCTTCCGGGTGTTTTACGGCGACGCGACCCGGCTCGACCTGATGCATGCGGCCGGCGCGGCCAAGGCCGAGCTGCTGATCAACGCCATTGACGACGTCGACAGCAACCTGGCGCTCACCGATCTGGTGCGCACCCACTTTCCGCATCTGAAGGTGATCGGACGCGCGCGCAACATGAACCACGTGGCCGAGCTGCGCAACCGCGGCGTGACGCTGATCGAACGGGAAACCTTCGAATCGTCGCTGCTGATCGGCCGCCATGCGCTCGAACAGATGGGCCTGGACGCGGCCAGCGCCGAGCGCGCGCGTGCCAAGTTCCGTGAGCACAACCTGGCCACCCTGGAGGCCATCGTGCCGCACATCGGCGACGAGCCGGCCATGATCTCCATTTCCGAGCGGGCGCGCGAGGAACTGGCCGCGTCGTTCGAAGAAGACCGCAAGGCGACTTCAGAACATCGCTGAAGGCGGAGAGCGGAACTTCCAGGCCGGCGCGCGCTCAAATGGAGAACTGCCACTTAAGGAGTGCCGCCATGTCCCGCAAGTACATCGATTGCCGCGAATTTCCCAGCGAGTCCAACTGTACCGTGGCCATCGCCGCCGACAGTGAAAACGAACTGATCGAAGCGGCGGCGCAGCACGCTGTTGCCGTCCACGGCCACCAGGATTCACCGCAGCTGCGCGACCAGCTGCAACGGCTGATCCACGACGGCACGCCGCCGGAACCATCGCCCCAGCTCAATCTGCCCTCCGTCGCGCAGGAAGGCGCGGCGGTGACGCCGCACCACTGAGGCGCGCCCCGCCGGCCCGCGCTTAGCGGTACTTGTAGCTGGGCCAGCCCAGCGCGATCGGCCTGACGTCCAGCCGCAGCCGGTACACCGACACGGCTTCCGACGTTGCCGACACATAGCCGACGCTGTCGGGCGCGCGGCGGAAGCGGAACTCGAAGCCGAGCGGCGCAGCGCCTTTGCGCGGGCCGTCAAAGGCCAGTCCGACCGCATCGGGCTGGTCGCTATCGATGAGTTTGCTCATCAGGTCGACCACGGTGGTGTTGCCCAGGATATCGGCCGAATACAGCCGCTCGCTGTAGGACGGATCGGATGGGTCGAGCTTGCCGTCCTGTTTGTCGGCCGAAGCCGTGAACGCCATGGTATCGAGGTTGATGCGGTCACCCTTGTCGAGGTAACTGATGACCGCGTCGCGCACGTTGAAGGCGCCTTGTTTGCGGTCGGTGCTGGCATGCGTCATGTCGAGCACCACCACCCCCTTGTAGCCGATGACCTCGGCATCGCGGTCCGCTGGAACGACGATGGCGGTGTTTTCATCCACGCCCAGGCCGAGGCGGTAGCCTTTCCTGAGCATCACCGGCAGCATCCGCGCAAAGCGGCCGCGCACCAGGAAGTGCTGATCGACGAACACGTCCTTGCCGATGAAGCCGAGGCCGGGCGCGATGTCCTGGCCGTCCACGATGCCGGTTTGCAGCGTGGCCAGCAGCGGGCGGGTCTTGTAGAACATGGTGCTGCTCATGATGGCGGCACCGGCGCTGGTGCCGGCGATGACGCCGCCGCGCCGGTACAGGTCCCAGATGGCGTCGAGCACGCGCGAATTGCTGCCGTCCGGGTTGCGTAGCGTATCGGTAATGCGGGCCTGGTCGCCGCCGGCGAAGTACACGCCGCCGGCGCCGCGCAGCGCCGCCACATTGGCCTCGTCGTTGGCGGCCTTGCGCACGTCGCCGGGCAGGCGCGGCGACACCGGCAGCACGAAGGCGCTGGCGCCGTAGCTGTTCAGATAACGCGCGATATTTCCCCCTGACCTGAGCGGATTGCCGGCCGCCGTTGGAATCACGGCGATGCGCGCGCCCTTGCCGCCGGCCAGCGCGACGATGCGTTCCCACACCGGCGCGGTGTCGGCGCGCAGGGCGCCGCCGATGATGACGAGATTGCCTTTGGGCGCCGGCTGCTGGGCCTGGGCGTGCGCGCACACGAACACGGCCACAATGGCCAGCGCGCGCAGATACGGTCGAATCAACTGCATATAAAAACTCCGGCAAGCACCTGGCGGTGCGGGTGTCGCACTATACCAAGATCGCGGCCGCGCCCGCATGCTGACGCATGCAAGGCTATACTGGGCACTCCATCGCTATCAATGTTGCAATCTTTCAAGGAGATCACATGAGTATCGAGCAAGTACTGTACCGCGCAAAAGCCAGTTCGTCGGGTGGCCGTGAAGGCAGCTCGCGCAGTTCCGACGGCGTGCTGGACCTGACGCTGACCACCCCGAAGGAGCTGGGCGGCGGCGGTGGCACGGGCACCAACCCCGAGCAACTGTTCGCGGCCGGCTACTCGGCCTGCTTCCTGGGCGCGCTGAAATTTGTGGCGGCCAAGGAAAAAGTCACATTGCCTGCGAGCCTGACCGTGACCGGCGAAGTTGGCATCGGCGCCATCCCGACCGGCTTCGGCATCGAAGTCGACCTGACCATCGACGCGCCCGGCATGGCCCAGGATCAATTACAGGCCCTGGTCGACAAGGCCCACATCGTCTGCCCCTACTCGAACGCCACCCGCAACAACATCGATGTGCGCCTGCACGTGACAAGCTGAGCTCGCCGGCCCCGCGTATGCGGGCCCCCATCAGCGGCGCGCAACAACCGCCCCCGCATCGCGCGAGGGCGACGGTGAAACCCCAACACAACGAAATAAGCCATTCCTAACGGTAACTGGCGCTAAAATACTTGCACCGCTTAACTGATGGGCTGTGGTCACCATGTCTCTACGCGACAGTCACCGCCGTAGCTTGCTCACGCGCAACTTCGATTGGCGCTGGAGGACCAGCGCATGAGGCTGCGCGCCCTGTCCTCCGCCAGCCTGTCGCGCCGCTTCGCGCTCGCCGCCGCCATCCTGACGGCGGCCGCGGTGCTGCTGATCGCCCTGATCTCGTTCTGGCTCATCAACGAACAGCGCGCCAGCGCCAGCGCGCTGCAGGAACAGCGCGAAATCGCCTTTCACGCCCGGACCCTGGCCGTCAACCTGGCGGCGCTGTCGTCGCGCATAGGCGACGCGGCCGACAATCCCATCCTGACCACCAACCTGCGCGACAGTGCCGCGCGCCAGCCGTATCTGCGCCCTTTCCTGGACGGCCTGCGTCAGATGAACGGCATCCCGGTGCAAGTCGCCCTGACCGATTTCGAAGGCAAGCCGATCGCCAGCAACAGCGGCCAGCCCTTCACCAATGAGGAATTGGCCTGGCTGCGCGAACAGATCGCGCGCGACAGCGAACGCGCCACGATCCTGCAAGGCCAGCCCGGCGCGCGCCTGCTGGGGGTGGAATTCGTGCGCTCCGCACGCACCCAGGCGCCGGAAGCGGCGCTGATCTACAAGGCCAGACTCTCCGACCTGGCGCCAGCGCCGTGGATCAGCTTCGCCTGGGAAGGCTACAGCATGCGCCACGTCGCCAGGCCAGAGATGCGCAGCGTGCCGGTCAGCGCACCGGCCAGCATGGCCCACTTGCGCCTGCGCCTGGAGGCCGACACGCGCGCCCTGCGCGACCCGCTGGTCCCGCCGCATCTGCAATACGCCGCCATCCTTGCCATTTCGCTGGCCTTGGCCGGCATCGTCTACCTGGCCGGCAGCCGCCTGGCCGACGAATTGACGCGCGACCTGCGCCGGCTGGAAGCGTTTTCCAGCAGCCTGGGCGACGACGACGACGCCCCCCGCCACGTGGAGCTGGCCGGCAGCAGCGAAGTAGCAGCCTGGCCCATTCGATCAACCGCATGCTCGACCGCCTGTACCTGCAGCGCACCGGCCTGGAGGACGAACGCCAGCGCTTCTACCAGCTGGCCAATACGATTCCGCAGATGGCCTGGATCGCCGAGCCGGACGGCACCCTGAGCTGGTTCAACGAGCGCTGGTACGAGTACACCGGCACCACGCCCAAGGACATGGAGCATCACGGCTGGAACAAGGTGCACGACCCGGCCGTGCTGCCGGCCGTCACGCGCGACTGGAAAGCCGCGCTGGCCAGCGGCAAGCCGCTCAGCATGACCTTCCCGCTGCGCGGCGCCGACGGCCGCTACCGGCGCTTTTTCACCTCCTTCGCGCCGCTGCGCGACAGCGACGGCAACATTACCCATTGGTTCGGCACGAATACCGACATGTCGCAGATCGAGCAGGCCGAACGGGCCGTGCGGCGCAGCGAGGAACGCCTCCAGCAGGGACTGGTGGCGGCGCGCATGGCGGTGTGGGAATGGACCGTCGACAGCGGCACCCTGAGTTTCGCGGCCAATCTGCGCAGCGTGTTCGGCATCGACTTCAATTCGATGGAGCAAGCCTGGCCCTTGATCGAGCCGGACGACCTGGCGCCGCTGCGCGCGGCCATCGCCGGCGCGCTGGCCACGCAGGGCGACTATCACGCGCTGGTGCGCGCGGCCCGCGCCGACGATGGCGCCATGGTGTGGCTGGATCTGCGCGGCCGCGCCGGCAGCGATGGCAGCGGCGCGGCCGCGGTGCACACCATCGCCATCGACGTCACCGAACGCAAGCGCGCCGAAGAAGCGCTGCGCGTCGCCGACCAGCGCAAGGATGAATTCCTGGCCATGCTGGCGCACGAACTGCGCAATCCGCTGGCGCCGATCAGCAGCGCGGCCGCCATGCTCGGCCTGGCCTATGCGCACGAACCGCGGGTCCGCCAGATTGCCGACATCGTCGCGCGCCAGGTGGCCCACATGACGCGTCTGGTGGACGATCTGCTGGACGTGTCGCGCGTCACCCACGGGCTGGTGACGGTCCAGCGCGATCTGGTCGACCTGCGCCCGATCGCCAGCGAAGCGGTGGAACAGACCCGTCCGCTGGCCCAGGCGCGCGCGCAATTGATTCACGCCAGCTTGCCGGAGCAGCCGGTGTGGGTGCGCTGCGACCGGATCCGCCTGGCGCAGGTGATCACCAATCTGCTGAACAACTCGGTCAAGTATTCGCCGCCCGGCGAGACCATCCACC
>CBFGOU010000329.1:0-5648 GCA_965650445.1 uncultured Oxalobacteraceae bacterium
GCGACGGGCGGCCGGCTTGTGGTGGAAGGTTTAGTCGTCATCGCTGAGGTCTGTAACGTCATAAGTGGAAATTGGTTCGGGGCCGTCCAGGCTGGCGCTCGGCGTGCCCGCCGCACGATCCTGGTAGGCGCGTGGAGTGCAGCCCAGTTCGCGCTTGAACACCGCGTGCATGTACTGAACCGAGGTGAAGCCGCAGCTGAGGGCGACGTCGCTGATGCCCACGTCACGGCGCGCCAGCATGCTGGTGGCCGCGTCGAGCTTGAAGCGCAGGATCTCGTCGTGCACGCTGCAGTTGAGTTCCTGGCGGAAATACGATTCGAGCGATGAGCGCGAAATGCCCACATAATCGGCCACCTGCCCGGTCTTGATGCCCTGGCAGGCGTACTGGCGGATGAAGTGGCGCGCGCGCATCACGTGCGGGTGCTTGGCCGCTTCGTGGCGCGACGAGGCCAGCACGTTGATGCCGGCCGGCGGCACCAGGATGCGGGTCTCGCCCAGGCGCGCGCCGTTGAGCATCTGGTCCAGCAGGTGGGCGGCGGCGCGGCCCATCTCCTGCGCGCCCTGGATCACGGAACTCATGGGAATACGGGTCAGCATGCGCGCCAGCGGATCGTTGTCGATGCCGATCAGGGCAACCTGCTCGGGCACTTCGATGCCGGCGATGATGCAGGCCTGCAGCAGCTGGCGCGCGCGCGCATCGGTCACGGCGATGATGCCGACCGGCTTGGGCAGGCTGCGCAGCCATTTGATCTGCTGGTCCACCGCCTCGTCCCACAAGGGCGCGTTGGTACTGTGGCCGCGGTAGATCTGCACTTCCATCTGGTCGCGCCGCATCAGCGAACGGAAGGCATTCTCGCGTTCCTGCGCCCAGCGGTTTTCCATCGCTTCGGGCAGGCTGAAACAGGCGAACTGGCGCAGGCCCGCTTCGATCAGGTGCTCGTAGGCGAGCTTGATCAGTTTGTAATTGTCGGTGGCGACGTAAGGCACGCCGGCCGGATAGTTACTCTCGTTTTCGTAGGAGCCGCCGACCGCCACCACCGGGATGCGGCTGCGCGAGAGCGCCGCCTGCACCGCCGGATCGTCGAAGTCGGCGATGATGCCGTCGCCATGCCAGTGCTCGATTCCCGGCAGGCGGCAGCGGAAGTCCTCTTCCAGGAACAGGTCCCAGGATGCCCTCGTGCTGGCCAGATGCGCCGCAATGCCCGCCATGATATCCCGGTCGAAGATTTTGTTGGCATTAAATAGCAATGCGATCCGGTGCGATTTGGGCAGCTTGGTCATGGCATCTCCTGAAACGTTACGCTACCGTCAGCATGGTGGACTTCAGGTCCACGCTATTTGGACCGACGGAAATCGTAAACGTACCGGGTTCCACGACACGCTTCAACTCTGTGTTATAAAACCACAGATCGGAGGGCCTGATCTCGAACGTCACGCTCCGGCTTTCGCCCGGCTTGAGCGTGATGCGCCTGAACTTCTTCAGTTCCAGCAGCGGGCGGGTGACCGAACTGATATCGTCGCGGATGTAGACCTGCACCACTTCGTCGCCCGCCAGCACGCCGGTGTTGGCCACGTCGACCGTCACCCTGGTCGAATCGGCCACGCCCATTTTGCTCTTTTCCAGGCGCGGGGCCGAAATCGAGAAGCTGGTGTACGACAGGCCGAAACCGAAGGGGAACAGCGGCGTGGTCGGGCCGTCGAGGTAGCCGCGGCGCGCGCTTGGCTTGCGGTTGTAGAAAATCGGCAGCTGGCCGACGTTGCGCGCGACCGATACCGGCAGCTTGCCGCCCGGGTTGGCGCGGCCGAACAGCAGGTCGGCGGCGGCATTGCCGGTCTCCTGGCCCATGTACCAGCCTTCCAGGATGGCGTCGGCGCGTTCGGCGATCATGTTGATCGACAGCGGACGGCCGTTCAGCAGCAGCACCACGGTCGGCTTGCCCAGGTCGAAGATGGCCTTGGCCAGGTCGTTCTGCTGGCCCATCAGGTCCAGGCTGTTGCGGTCGCCAAGGTGATTGTCGGCCCAGGCTTCACGGCTGGTCTGCTCGTTGTCGCCCAGGACCATGACGATGGTGTCGGCGTTCCTGGCCGCGGCCACCGCCTCGGCGATCAGGCGGGCATTGACGTCCGGCGCGGTGAACTCCACCTTGTCCGCGCCCCATTTGTGGCCCTCGGTGATGCGCACGCCTTCCGAATACGCCACCGCGAAGCCCTGCGCCTTGCCTTCGGCTTCCAGGCCTTCGAGCACCGACACGATCTTCTTCGGCAAATCCGAATAGCCGCCGATCGGAGTGTCCCTTGCGTGGGTACCGAGCACCAGCAGCTTGCCGACCTTCTTCGGGTTCAGCGGCAGCAGTCCCTTGGCGTTCTTGAGCAGAACCGCGCTGCGGGTGGCCGCGCGGCGCGCCAGCGCGACCGCCTCCGGCGTGGCCGTCAGGCTTTCGGCCAGGCTGGCATCCACATACGGCGACTCGAACAGCCCGGCGTCGAACTTGAGCTTGAGCACGCGGCGCACGGCGGCGTCGATGTCGTTCATGCTCAGCTTGCCGGCCTTGACCGCGGCCGCCAGCTTGACGTAGCCGTGCGGATCGGGGGTTTCCACGTCCACGCCGGATTTGAGCGCGCGGATGCCGGCTTCGTCGGCGTCGGCGGCCAGCTTGTGGCGCGTGACCAGTTCATTGATGGCGAAATAATCCGACACGGCCGCGCCCTTGAAGCCCCACTCGCCGCGCATCACGGTCGTCAGCATCCAGCGGTTCGCGTGCGAAGGGATGCCGTCGATCTCGTTATACGAGGGCATGACGGCGCTGATATTGGTCTCGCGGATGATCTTTTCGAACGGCGGGAAGAACTCTTCGCGCAGCACGCGCTCGCCCACATTGGCCGGACCGATATTGGTGCCGCTTTCGGGCTGGCCATGGCCGGTCAGGTGCTTGAGCATGGCATGCACCTTGTCTTTTTTGAGCGGCAGCGTGTCGCCCATGAAACCGCGCACGGCGGCCTTGCCGATCTCGCCGCACACATACGGGTCTTCGCCGTAGGTTTCCTCGATGCGGCCCCAGCGCGGCTCGCGCGCCACGTCCACCACCGGCGCCAGCGCGATATTGGCGCCGCGGGCGCGCATTTCGCGCGCGGCGTGCGCGAAGATCTCGGTGACCATATCGGTGTCGAAGGATGAGGCCAGCCCGATCGCCTGCGGGAAGCTGGTCGCGTCGCGCGCCACATAGCCGTGCAGCGCTTCCTCGTGCATCAGCATCGGAATACCCAGGCGGGTCCGCTCGACCGCCCACTTTTGCGCGGCATTGACGTAGTCGGCGGTATCCCTGGCGCCGCGGTTGGTGTGCGCTCCGCTGTCGCCGGCGTTGCCGTCGGTTTTACCGGTCTGCAGGTCCGAGGGACGGGCCAGCATGCCCAGCCCGTTCGGGAACGCCTTGGCGGCCCTGTCCGCCGAGAAGGCGTGCCTGCCATCCTGGACCAGGTGCTTTTTTTGCCAAAGGCACTGCAGTTGCATCACTTTTTCGTCCAGGGTCATCCGGCCCAGCAGATCGTCGATCCGCTTGGGAACCGGGGCGCCGGGATTCTTGTACAGCGGGGTGGTGGCCGCGGCCAGGGCATTGACGGCCGGGAAAGCGCTCAGGCCGGCCACACTACCAATCGACGTCAGGAATCGCCTACGTTGCATACTCATTTTTACCCGTCTCCTTTAATTATTTTTTTTGCAAGTCCCTAACGGTCGAACACACAGTTCATTTTCCGATGTGACCGGCAGCACCGCAATTACGAAAATCACCAAGTTATAGAATGATTCTGGGCAAGGGTTACACCCGATAAGGTATTTACAACAAATTGCTCAGGTGCCACTGCCGAGCCGGATCGGCGGGCGCATGCGCGGCGCAGCGTCGGACTGGCGCCGGATCAGGGCGAAATCCATCACCTGGTGCTGGGGCGGTTCGGTCACGCCCTCGCGCCGCGCGCGAATCTGGCGCACCAGTGCCTGCAATGCGATTTCGGCCATTTCCGCAATCGGCTGGCGTACCGTCGACAGTTCCGGCCAGATCGTCGTGGCCAGCGCGGTATCGTCGAAACCGGCCACGGTCAGGTCGCCCGGCACGTCCAGGCCGAGGCGGTGGGCGATGGCCACGGCCGCCGCGGCCATGTCGTCATTGCTGGCGAAAATCGCGGTGGGACGCTGTTCCAGGCCGAGCAGGCGCTCGGCCGCATCCAGGCCGGAGCGGTAGGTAAACAAGCCCTGCTCGATCAGATCGGGCGAGGTATCGCCGTTTTTCTCGGCGATGGCCGCCTTGAAACCGGCCAGGCGGCGCGCGCTGGCGGTCTGGTTCGGATGCCCGATCACGAAGCCGATGCGCTGATGGCCCAGCGCGATCAGGTGCGAGGTCATGACGTAAGCGGCCTGGTAGTCGTCGATGCTCACGGCCGACACGCGCCGGTCGGGCAGGCCGCAGGCCACCGCCACCACCGGAATGCCGGCCTTGGCGATGACGTCGATGATGAGCGGCACGTCGCACAGCGGCGGCGGCAGGATGATGCCGTCCACCCCGTTGGCAATCAGGCGCTCGGCGTGCGCCTGCTCGTGGTCGCCCGCCTCGCACTTTTCCACCAGCAGCTGGGTGTTGTTCAAACTGGCCTGATTGAGCAGGCCGACCAGGAATTCGCTCAGATAACCGGCGCTGGGGTTGCTGTATAGAAACCCAATGCGTACCGGCTTGGACCCGGCCAAACGGCGGGCGGCCTGGTTGGGCGAGTAATTAAGGGCGGCCACGGCCGCGTACACCTTCTCGCGCGTCTTGGCCCGCACCGAATCCTTATCGTTCATCACCCGCGACACCGTCATCGGCGATACGCCAGCCAGTTTGGCGACATCGGCCATGGTTGGCACATCGGAAGAGGCTGGGCTGATTGTCGGCTGAGAAATCATCGGTTGGGAAGCTTGGAAAATGGACAGATTGAGAGGGCGTCGCGCGTCACGCTGAAATGATAGCGCGACCAATCGAGTGTAATTCGACAATGCGTGCATTGTCAAACGATGTTATAGAAATGGTAGAGAAATGTCGGCACACCGCACCAACGTGCCGGTCTCCCCTATGACACACTAAAAAGGTTGCGCTATCAAACAAATCAGGAACCGATCTGGAGGCGACCCGGTGTTTCCGCTTTACCACACTGAGAGAAAACGCCGCCACAAGAGCGATGGCAGTGGCAAGATTGCGCTATCACATACAGACGCGGGAAACGGGATGAACAAAATTGCAGCCTGGCTGCTGGCCGCCATGCTGGTGGCCACGCACGGGGCTGGCCGGGCAGCCGAGGAAGACGGATACGACCTGTGGCTGCGGTACAGGCCGGTGGCGCAGGCCGCGCACAAGGCGCTGCGCGCCCACGCCAGTGCCATCGTCGCGCCTGGCCAGGCCTCGCCCACCAGGCAGGCGGCGCTGGCCGAACTGCGGCGCGGCCTGGCAGGCATGCTCGGCCAAAGCCCACCGATTACCGGCCAGGTGCGCGACGGCGCGCTGGTGCTGGCCACGCCCGCCTCCCTGCCGGCGCTCGGCGCGCTCGGCCTCAGGCTCGGCGCACTTGGACGCGAAGGCTATGTGCTGCGCTCGACGCGCCTGGACGGACGCCGGGTCACCCTG
>CBFGOU010000330.1:0-5647 GCA_965650445.1 uncultured Oxalobacteraceae bacterium
CCGCCCCCGCCACACCCGCCTGAACTCGCGGGCGCGCCGGAAGTCAAAGACTTGGCGTGCCCGTTTTCACTCCCTCCGGGACGCGCTACACTACCCTGGCGCCACTGTGGCGCCATTCCCGTCCACCTCCACGGAGAACAACAACATGAAAGTAGAACCGTACGTCTCGTTCGGCGGCAAGTGCGCGCAAGCGTTCGCGTATTACCAGCAGCATCTGGGCGCGACCAATCCCATGATCATGCCCTTCCGCGGCTCCCCGGCCGAAGCGCAGGCGCCCGCCGACTGGCTCGACAAAGCCATGCACGCGAGCATCAAGTTCGATGGCCAGACCATCATGGGTTCGGATGGCATGCCGGGCGAGCCGGCCACGCCCATGCGGGGTTGCTCGCTGACGATCGCGGTCGATACCGACGCCGAGGCCGAACGCATTTTCAAGGCCCTGTCGGACGGCGGCAATGTCACCATGGAGATGGGGCAGACCTTCTTCGCCAGCCGCTTCGGGTCGGTGACGGACCGGTTCGGCGTGTCGTGGATGGTCATTTGCGAAGGCGCCCGCCAGGCGTGACCGGAGAATGTCATGGATGCGCTCAGCGCGGGGCAATTGCAGCAGCTCAAAGCCGTACTGGAGCGGCGCCGCGACGAGCTGGCCGGCCTGCATGATTTGAACGTGCCGGCCGGCACCCATGACTTGCCGGTATCGGAAGTGGAAACGTCGCCGGCGGACAAGGCCACCGTGCGTCTGCTCAACGACCTGGCGCTGGAATCGGCCGGGAACACGGCCAAGCAGCTAAAGATTGTCCGGCGCGCGCTGGCCAGGATCGACGACGGCAGCTATGGCATCTGCGAGGAGTGCGGTAACGACATCGGCTTTTCGCGCCTCCAGGCGCGCCCGGAAGCGATGCTGTGCATCGCTTGCCAGACGCGGGCCGAACGGCGCTAGCGCGCCGTCGCGGCATCAGCTCATGTGCTGCCCGCCATTGATGGCCAGATTGGCGCCGGTCATGAAGCCGGCCTCGTCGGACGACAGGTAGGCGATCAGCGCAGCCACTTCATCGGGCTCGCCCAACCTCCCCATCGGTATTTGCGGCAAGATTTTTGACTGCATGACTTCCTGCGGCACCTGCTCGACCATTTTGGTACGCAGATAGCCGGGCGAGACAGTGTTGACCGTGACGCCATGGCGCGCCACTTCCAGCGCCAGCGCCTTGGTAAAGCCATGCATGCCAGCCTTGGCGGCGGCATAGTTGGCCTGGCCGATGGCGCCTTTCTGGCCATTGACCGAGGAGATATTCATGATACGTCCCCACTGTTGCGCCAGCATCGGTTCCAGCGCGTGCTTGCTCATGTTGAAGACACTGTCGAGGTTGGTACGAATGACCTCGCTCCACTGCTCCGGCTGCATCTTGGCCAGGGTGCGGTCGCGCGTGATGCCGGCATTGTTGACCAGCACATCGAGCCGGCCCATGTCCGCCAGTACTTTTTGCATCATCGCTTCCGACTCGGCAAAGTCGGTCACATCGACTTTATAGGCCGAGAAACGGTATCCCTCGTCGCGCTCGGCCGCCAGCCACGCCTCGGGCGAGCGATTGTGGGGCGAGTACGTGGCTGCCACCGCAAACCCGGCCCGGTACAGCCGCCGGCAGATCGCCGTACCCAGGCCGCCCATCCCCCCCGTTACCAATGCCACGCGTTTTTCACTCATGTCGCCTCCCGTGTTATCGTTAGTCCGAGCTGAGAGTCTAGGGCGCACGCTAGCTGTGCTATTGATAAAAATCAAAGCTCGTGTCGGCATTCTTTACATGATCCAGATCAACCACTCACGGGAGATCGCCATGGCCTTTCGCACCATCCTCGTGCATGTCGACGATAGCGCCGGCGCCGGCGCGCGCGTCGATGCCGCCATCGAACTGGCGCGTCACTGGCGCGCCCACCTGACCGGACTGGCCACCAGCGGCATATCGCGCACCTTGCTGCCCTCCCTGCCGCCGGAACAGAACGACCCCACCCTGGCCTTGCACCTGGGCTATGTGCGCGAGCAGGCGCGCGCGGCGCTCGAACGGTTTTCGCAGCGCTGCGCGGCGGCCAGCCTGGCATCGTTCGACGCCCGCCTGGTCGACGATGCCGCCGCGGCCGGCCTTGGCCTGCACGCGCGCACGGCGGACCTGACCGTGCTGAGCCAGCCCGATCCCCAGCACGCGCCCGGCAATCTGGCCGCCGACGTCGTCTTGCAGGCCGGCACGCCGGTGCTGCTGCTGCCCTTTGCCCTCGGCGGCGACGCGCTGGTCGTGGCGCATCCGCACGTGATGCTGGCCTGGGATGCCAGCCGCGAAGCGGCGCGCGCCATGCACAGCACGCTACCCTTGCTGCATGAGGCGCGCCAGGTCACGCTGGCGACCGTCGACACGGTGCCGCCCAGCCATACCTCGCTCGACGCACGCAGTACCGATCCGCTGACCTTCCTGGCGCGCCACGGCATTCCCGCCACCCGCGCGCTGCGCGCGCTGGAGGCGCCACGCCTGCCCCACCGGCGCCACCCGGTGGGCGAATCCTTGCTATCGCTGGCCAGCGAGGTCGGCGCCGACTGGCTGGTGATGGGCGCGTACGCCCACTCGCGCCTGCGCGAAACCTTGCTGGGCGGGGTCACGCGCACGGTGTTCGATAAAATGACCTTGCCGGTGCTGATGATGCACTGATCAGCTAATCGCCGGACTGCCAGTCGAGCGCGCGAATCTTGGACACCTGGCGCGCCGCCAGCAGCGCCCACAGCTGCTGAGCCTGGGTACGGCTGGCGGCCATGCGGCGCGGGCTGGCCAGCGCCAGCTCGCAATCGCGGTCCGACCATTCCTCGAAACTGGCTTGGCCGCTGCTATTGATTTCGGCCACATACATCAGGCCATCGTCGTAGCCGAAGCGCAAGGCGGCGCTGCGCGGCTCGGTGCGCACGCCGGCGGCTTTTTTGTTGGTGTGAGTGTAGAGTTCGGCCAGCACCTCGGCCATCTGCTGCTCGGTCGGCGAGGCGAGCTCGCGCCCATCCGGCCCCGTGAGGGTAACCCAAGCGTGTGTCATGTGCCTTCCTCCTGTCTGCGCGGATGGCGTGGACTGTCCTGACGGACCTTCAACGGCGGGTGCGTTGTCGGGATAACCGGTCATTAATGCGGATCGGGTAAGCGCATGATACCGAAAAACGCCTGGGGTTCAAGCGAATCGTGAGGGCGTGCGCGTACCGCCGCCATCGGCAGCGGCCGCGCAGCGGAGCATCAGTGAATCAGGGCCGGGACACTGTTGGGATCGAAATCGGTCCAGTCGCCGTTTTCAATCGTTCCCTGGGCGCGCTCGATGTGATGCGAGCCGAGTTCGCGCAGCACTTCCAGCGCGCGCGCTTCCTGGTCCGGCTCTTCCAGCGCCACCGCCACCAGCATGCCGGCCAGGCGCGGTTCGGCCTCGTTGGCGGAGTCGCCGTCGCGCTCGCTCTCGCCAGCCTCTTTCATCTTGGACAGGCTATACAGCGAGCCGACATGCGCTCCGACCAGGCCGCCGACGATCGGTCCGGCCGGGCCGGTCACGACGGAGGTGACCGCACCGATGGCCGCGCCGACGGCACCGCCGGTCAGCTCGCCCTGCAGCACCCCGACGCCCGATTCCTTGGCGCCCGGCGAGAGCACATGGTCGCCGCCCAGCGGCGTCAAATTGTGCTGGCCCGGCTGGCTCAGATAAAACGCCGTGATGTGGTCTTCTGGAAACCCGGCGCCGATCAGCTCGCGGCGCGCTTGCTCGGCTTCGGCCTGAAGTTGAAAATGACCTGCGACAATTGTGGACATGCTAGCTTCCTCCTGCATCTATGAGCGTTCAGCATGCCGCGCCGGCGCGCGCTTTTCTGTACGCTAACGCACGATGCATGGCCGCTATTGCCACTGGCCGTAGGCGAAACCATGCTGGACCGGTTCCGGGGGCGTCGTCCAGTGGCGCGGATCGACCCGGTAATACTGGTGGAACTGGTCGAACAGCTCGGGGTGGCGCTCGGCCAGCTGATACGGTTTCTCGAAGAAGGTTTCCGTGGCGACAGCGAAAAACTCGGCCGGACTGCTGGCGCCATAATGGTCGAGCACGCTGTGCTGCTGGAACATGACGTCGTAGCGCAAGCGTTCGAAGGCGCGCGACAACACCGCTGCCCAGTTGCGGTAACTGGCGCGATTGCCCAGGAAAGGCGCGCCATTGTTGCTGCCCGATTCACTGTCGAGCTGGTGCGCGAACTCGTGCAGCACCACATTCTGGCCATCGGTCCAGTCGGCCGCGCCGCGGCGCACGTGATCCCAGGACAGCACGACGCGCCCGTCGCCCCAGGATTCGCCCAGCAGGTCCTGGCGCGCCTCGGTCACCACGCCGGCCTCGTCGATCTCCTTGCGCGGCACCACGAAGGCGGTCGGATACACCAGCACGGTGTGCAGCGAGGGATAGACCTTGCTCGGCCGATTGAGCAGCAGCATGCAAGCCTGGCCGGCGATGGTGACGCGCACCTCGTCGTCGATCTCCTGCCCTGCGCAGCCGATAAATTTTTTTTGAAACAGGAATTGCTGAACCAGCCGGCTCAGCTGCAACTGCAGGCCGGGCGCCATGCGTGCATACACGGGAATATTGGCGCGCAGGATGGCTTGCCAATGCGCCGGCATCGGCTGGGCCAGCGCCCGCCGGAGACGCCAGCCGGGCAAGCCGAGGACGGCGGCAACGGCCACGGCGATGGCCGCGGTCCAGAGTAGCGCTTCCATGTGGAACTCTTCCTTATGGATGGGATGAAGAAGGCGAAGCGGACAGCCCGAAGGCTTGGGCCAGCAGGCTGTACGAATGCTGCCGGACGGCGCCATCGTAGGCCCAGGTATTGACCACGATCTCGTCCAGTTCCAGGCGGCGCGCCAGGGTGTCGATGCGCTCGGCCACCTGGGCGCCGGTGCCGACCAGGGCGGCGCTGCGCAGCTGGTCGATACGGGTTTTCTCGAAACTATTGTAGTCATAGGCCGCCGCTTCCTCGGGCGACACCATCGGACCGAGCAAGCCCTGTTCGAAGCGGACGCGCCAATGTTCGCGCGTCATCAATTGGCGCTGCGCATCGGCTTGCGTATCGGCCGCCAGCGCCCACACGCAGATGGTGGCGCGCGGCGCCGGATAGCGGCTGCTGGGCTGGTAATTCTGGCGGTACAGCGCGAGCGCCTGCTCGACACCTTGTCCATCGTTGAAGAAATAGGCGTAGGCATACGGCAGGCCCAGATGGGCGGCCAGCTGGGCGCCATAATCGGAACTGCCGAGGATCCACATTTCCGGACTGGTCGGGCCTTGCGGCTGAGCGGTGATGGCGCGATACGGATGGCCTTCCGGCAAGCGATTGCCCTCCAGCCAATCGCGCACATCGAGGATCTGGCGCGGAAAGTCGTCGGCATTGGGGCTGGCATGCGGGTTGAGCGCGCGCGCCGTCAGCCGGTCCGAGCCGGGCGCGCGGCCCAGGCCCAGGTCGATGCGGCCCGGCGCGATGGCTTCGAGCACGCGGAACTGTTCAGCCACCTTCAGCGCCGCATAGAGCGGCAGCATGATGCCGGCGCTGCCCACCCGGATCCGGGCGGTGGTGGCGGCGATCGCGGCCATCAGCACTTCCGGCGCG
>CBFGOU010000331.1:0-5639 GCA_965650445.1 uncultured Oxalobacteraceae bacterium
TCGGCCAGCTGGGCGTTGAACAGGATGGGCTTGGCCCAGCCTTCGCCGGCGCCCAGCACGTCGCCGTACGAGAACCCGCCCACGGCGATGATGCCCTGGAAGTCGTCCAGCCTGGCGCGCCCGGCGATCAGGTCGCTCATGTGCACGTCGACGGCGGTAAAGCCGGCCTGGTGCATCACCCACGCCGTTTCGATGTGCGAATTGACGCCCTGCTCGCGCAGGATCGCCACGCGCGGACGCACCCCGGTCGCCAGGAACGGCGCGGCGATGTTCTCGCTCGGATCGAAGGTCAGCTTCGGCGTGATGCCGGGATCCTGCCCGTCGAGCAGGCGGTCGTATTCCGAATCCGCGCAGGCCGGGTTGTCGCGCAGGCGCGCGATGCGCCAGCTGGTCTCGCTCCACAGGCGGTGCAGCGCGCTGCGCTGTTCGCTGTAGATCACCTTGGCGTCGCGCGTGAATTCGATCACGCCACGCTCGTTCGGCTTGCCGATGATGTGGCTGCACGCGCCCAGATTGAGCTCGCGCAGCACATTCATGACCTCGGTCTTCTCGCTCGCACGCACCTGGATGACGGCGCCCAGCTCTTCGGAGAACAGCGCGCGCAGGGTCAGCTCGTTGCGGCGCTCGGCCACCTGCCCTGCCCAGTTCTTGGCGTCGCCCCAGTCGGCGGCATGCTCGCCTTCCATGGTCAGGATGTCGAGATTGACCGACAGGCCGCTGCGGCCGGCGAACGCCATCTCGCACAGGGTCGCATACAGGCCGCCGTCGGAGCGGTCGTGGTAGGCCAGCAGCTTGCCGTCTGCGTTCAGGCGCTGGATCGCGCCGAAGAAGGCCTTCAGGTCGTCGGCACTGTCCACGTCCGGCACTTCATTGCCGATCTGCTGGGTCACCAGCGACAGCGCCGAGGCGCCCAGGCGGTTCTTGCCGCGGCCCAGGTCGATCAGGATCAGGGCCGTGTCGCCCGCATCCATGCGGATCTGCGGGGTCAGCGAGCGGCGCACATCGGTCACCGGAGCGAACGACGAGACGATCAGCGACACCGGCGAAATCACCGCCTTCGATTCGCCGCCATCGTTCCAGGTGGTGCGCATCGACAGCGAGTCCTTGCCCACCGGGATGCTGATGCCCAGCGCCGGGCACAGGTCCATGCCGACCGCCTTGACGGTATCGAACAGCGCCGCATCCTGGCCGGGCTGGCCGCAGGCGGCCATCCAGTTGGCCGACAGCTTGATGTCGGAAATGTCGGCAATCGGCGCGGCGGCGATGTTGGTGACGGCCTCGCCCACGGCCATGCGGCCCGAGGCGGCGGCGTCGATCACGGCCAGCGGAGTGCGTTCTCCCATGGCCATCGCTTCACCCAGATAGCCTTCGTAGCTCAGGGTGGTGACGGCGCAGTCGGCCACCGGCACCTGCCATGGACCGACCATCTGATCGCGCACGGTCATGCCGCCCACGCTGCGGTCGCCAATGGTGATCAGGAAGGATTTGTCGGCCACGGTCGGCAGCAGCAGCACGCGTTTGGCCACGTCGTTCAGATCCAGGCCGGTCAGGTCGATGGCCGGCAGGTCGCGCTCGACGTGGGCGACGTCGCGCAGCATCTTGGGCGGTTTGCCCAGCAAAACATCCATCGGCATGTCGACCGGCGAATTGCCCAGTTCCGGATCGATCAGCTTGAGCTGACGCTCTTCGGTCGCCACGCCCACGGCGGCGAACAAGGCGCGTTCGCGTTCGCAGATGGCGGCGAACTTGGGCAGGTCCTGCGGCGCGATCGCCAGCACATAGCGTTCCTGCGATTCGTTCGACCAGATCTCTTTCGGAGCCATGCCCGATTCTTCCAGCGGCACCTTGCGCAGGTCGAAGATCGCGCCGCGCTTGGCGTCATTGGTGATCTCGGGGAAGGCATTGGACAGACCGCCCGCGCCCACGTCGTGGATCGAGATGATCGGGTTATCCGCGCCCATCTGCCAGCAGGCGTTGATCACTTCCTGCGCGCGGCGTTCCATTTCCGGGTTGCCGCGCTGGACCGAGTCGAAGTCCAGGTCGGCGGTGTTGGTGCCGGTCGCCATCGACGAGGCGGCGCTGCCGCCCATGCCGATGCGCATGCCGGGGCCGCCCAGCTGGATCAGCAGGCTGCCGACCGGGATGTCGTTCTTGTGGGTGTGCTGATCGGCGATGTTGCCGATGCCGCCGGCGATCATGATCGGCTTGTGGTAGCCGAACACGCCATCGGCCGCGCGCACGTTCTGCTCATAGGTGCGGAAATAGCCTCCCAGTACCGGCCGGCCGAATTCATTGCTGAAGGCGGCGCCGCCGAGCGGACCGTCGATCATGATCTGCAGGGGCGAAGCGATGCGTTCCGGCTTGCCGTACACGCCGGCCTGGGCGCGCTGGGCGAACGGCGCGCTCACGTCGAGCGCGTTTTCCCATGGACGCACGGCGTCCGGCAGCATCAGGTTCGACACGGTAAAGCCGGTCAGGCCGGCCTTGGGCTTGGCGCCGCGGCCGGTCGCGCCTTCGTCGCGGATCTCGCCGCCGGCGCCGGTGGAGGCGCCCGGGAACGGCGAAATCGCGGTCGGGTGATTGTGCGTCTCGACCTTCATCAGGGTGTGAATCAGCTCGGTCGAGGCGCCGTATTCGTGGCCATCGCCGCGCGGGTAGAAGCGCGTGACGGTATTGCCTTCCATGATGGACGAGTTGTCGCTGTAGGCGACGATGGTGCCCTTGGGCTGCAGCTGGTGGGTGTTCTTGATCATCTGGAACAGCGACTTGGGCTGCGCCACGCCGTCGACGATCCAGTCGGCGTTGAAGATCTTGTGACGGCAATGCTCGCTGTTGGCCTGGGCGAACATCATCAGTTCGACGTCGGTCGGATTGCGCCGGGCGCGCGTGAAGGCTTCGTGCAGGTAGTCGATCTCGTCCTGCGACATGGCCAGGCCCAGCTCGACGTTGGCGCGCTCCAGCGCTGCCTTGCCGGCGCCCAGCACATCGACCGATTCCAGCGGACGCGCTTCCAGTTCGCGGAACAGGTGGCGCGCGTCGTCGGCGCTGCGCAGCACGCTTTCGGTCATGCGGTCGTGCAGCAAGGCGGCGACAGCGTCGGTCTGCTCTGCGTTAAGCTGCCTGGCGGCGCCCAGCGAGCTGCCCAGGAGGCCGGCCTTGAGCGTGACGGTGTAGGCGATGCCGCGCTCAATGCGGTGCACATGCGCCATGCCGCAGTTGTGGGCGATATCGGTGGCCTTGGACGCCCATGGCGAAATCGTGCCAAGGCGAGGAATGACGAAAAACGCTTCCGTGGCGCCATCCTGGCTGGCCGCCTTGAACGGCTCGCCGTAGGTCAGCATGGCGTCCAGGCGGTTGGTGTCGTCGGTCGACAGGGGCGCGCTGGTATCGATGAAATGATAAAAACGGCCCTGGACAGCGGTAATCGCCGGAGCGACCGCTTGCAGTTGCGACAGGAGACGTTGGGAACGGAATGCGGACAGGGCGTTGGAACCCGGCAGAATCAACATGGTGAGGAGGTGGTTGATGCAGCAAGGCTGCGGATTAAAGGGTGTGAGGGCACTGGATCGAGCGGAACTGAAATCCTTTAGACCAATATTATACCGCGTCCCCCCCTCTCCCGGCCATTACCAGTTGCGTAAGCACACCCGTTTGCGTATGGTAAGGCCTTCAGACGCGGCTGCCGATGCCGTTAATAGCGCATGAGTCAGAAAGTGGATAGCGATGCAAGATAACAGCAACTTGTCGGTATTGGTGATCGACCCGAATCCGGGCATGCGCGGCAGCCTGCAGAACATGCTCAACCAGGCCAATATCACCAAGATCGAGTTTGCGGTCAGTTCGGGCACTGCAATCAAGCAATTGTCCAAGCGCTCGTACGACATCATCCTGTGCGAATACGACCTGGGCAGCGGCAGCGAGGACGGCCAGGATGGCCAGCAACTGCTGGAAGACCTGCGCCATCACAAGCTGATCGGCCTGTGGACCATTTTCATCATGATCACCTCCGAAGGCGTATACAGCAAGGTGGTCAGCGCCGCCGAGCTGACCCCGACCGACTATATCCTCAAGCCGTTCACGGTCGACGTGCTGAGCCAGCGGATCCAGCGCGCCATCGAGCGGCGCACGGCATTTTTGCCAATTTATCAATTGATCGGCCAGGGTAATCTGCGCCAGGCGGTGCGTGCCTGTGCCGACGCCGAAGCCGCGATCCCGCGCTACGCCTTGGATTTCGCCCGCCTGCGCGCCGAATTGCAGGTCAGCCTGGGCGAGCTGGGCGAGGCCGAGAAGCTGTACTGCGCGATCATCGACAACAAGCCGACCGGCTGGGCCCACCTGGGACTGGCACGCACCCTGTTCGCCCAGGAGCGCACCGAGGAGGCCGAAGGCGTACTGACCAAATTAATCGCCGACAATCCGCGCCTGATGGCCGCTTACGATCTGCTGGCGCGCTGCTACGAAAGCCACGGCCAGGGCGCGCGCGCCCAGCAAGTGCTGGAAGAGGCGGTATCGATCTCGCCGCACATGATCCGCCGCTTGCGCAAACTGGGCGAAGTGGCGCTGGACGCCGGCGACGTGGCGGCGGCGGAAAAATCCTTCAAGCAGGTGGTGGCCAAGGCCAAGTATTCGGAATTCCGCAATCCCGAAGATCATGTCAATCTGGTCAAGACCCTGCTGCGCAAGGGCGACGCCGCCCAGGCCAGCGGAGTCATCCGCGACATGGAAAAATCACTGCGCGGCAATCCCAACGTCGACGTCTGCAAGTCGATCTCGGTCGCCCTGCTGCACGAAACGGCGGGCAACAAGGCCGCCGCCCTGTCCGAACTGGGCACGGCGGTGGGCGCGGTGCGCACGGCCAGCGGCCTGTCGAGCGAGCTCAAGATCGGCCTGGCTAAAACTTGCCTTAACAATAAGATGGACAGGGAAGCCTCCGAAGTCATGCTGGCGGTGATGAACGACGTCAACAGCGGCGTGTCACCGCAGCAAGCCATGAGCGTGTTCGTCAAGGCCGGCCGCCCAGACCTGGCCGAAGGCATGGGCCATCAGCTGAAAGCCCAGGCCCAGGTGCTGCTCAACCTGGCGGCCGAGAAAACCAATATGGGCGACCTGAAAGGCGCCGTGCAGACCACCCTGGAGGCGCTGCACATGTCCCCAGGAAATCTGCAGGTGATGATGGCGACCATCAACGCCATCCTCAAGCAGCTGGGGGAACTGGGCTGGGATCACGCCCTGGCCGAAACTTGCCGCAACCAGATCGACACGGTGCGCTCGCTCGATGCCGCCCATCCCTTGCTGGGGGTGCTCGGCGACGAATATGCCGCACTCAAACGTAAGTACGGCATTTCCACCTGACCATAAGCTTGCCTCAAAACGTCATGCGATAAGTCAGGTCGGCGCTGCGCGGCGCGCCCAGGATCACCTGGTTGTTGGCATTTGCACCGTTCCAGCTGGCATAGAGCCTGTCGCCAGCGTTACGTACGCGCAAAGTCAGCTCGCCCGCAGCCATGCGCCAGGTGGCAAACAGATCGATAGTGGTAAAGCCGTTCAACCGGATGGTATTTGCGTTGTTGGCATAGCGGCCGCCCGTGTGGTAAGCCCCGGCGCCAAGCTTGAGCGGCGCACTGGCGAGCTGGTAATCG
>CBFGOU010000332.1:0-5612 GCA_965650445.1 uncultured Oxalobacteraceae bacterium
GGTCACCTTCAACGGCGAACTGTATCTGTCGCGCCGCATCGATGTCACGCTCGATCAATTGCGCGATCCCGACCACGACCGCAAGCACGTCTGCTACGACAAGATCACCCTCGAACTGCAACGCTCACTCGACCATTTCGAGCGCCAGTACAGCTTCATCACCATCGCCAAGCTGGTGCTGGCCCCGACCGGCGCCAGCGGGCTCGACGAGTACCTCTCCAGCAACCTCTACACCAGGGTCGAAACGCTCGACCTGGCCAGCGTGCTCGACCTGGGCGCGGTGCCCGAACTGGCCGCCGCCGCGGCCCAGCAAAAGTTTTTCCTGGCGATCGGCGCGGCCCTGCGCAGCGAGGTGGCCGCATGAGCCAGCAGATCAATCTGTTCAACCCGGCGCTGCTCAAGCAAAAGCAGGTTTTTACCACCAATACCATGCTCTTGTCGCTGGGCCTGCTGCTGGCCGGATCGCTGGCGGTCGGCCTGTACGCGCGGCACAGCGTGAAACGGCTGGAAGACGAAGTAGCGGCCAGCGCCGAGCAATTGAACCAGAAGAAGCTGCGCCAGGCCACCGTGCTGGCCGAGTTCGCCCCGCGCCAGAAGACCAAGGAACTCGAAGCCCAGCTCGAGGAAGCCCAGGCGATGCTGCGCGCCTTGCACGATATCGAAACCCTCTTGCAGCGCGGGGAAGTGGGCGATACCGCCGGCTATGCCGAGTATTTCAAGGCCCTGGCGCGCCAGAGCGCCGGTCAATTGTGGCTGACCGGCGTGTCGGTCGGGGATGCCGGCAAGCAGATTGGATTGCAGGGCAGGGCGCTGGAAGCCAATCTGGTGCCCGCCTACATCGGCCGCCTGACGCGCGAGCCTGTCATGCAGGGCAAGAGCTTCGGCAGCCTGGTGATCAGCCGCGCCGCGCCCGCCGACAAGGATGCCAAGCCGGGCACGGAAGCGCCGTTCATTGAATTCTCCCTCCAGGCCGAGGGCGCCAAAGCTGCCGAGGTGAGCAAATGAAGCAAACGCTGCTCGCCCTGCGCGCCAAGATCGACGCCACCAGCGTGCGCGAGCGCGTGATGGTGTTTTGCGCCGCCGCCGGCACCATCGTGTTTCTGCTGTTTACGCTGATGCTCAACCCTTTACTGCTCAAGCAGGCCAATCTGCGCGCCGAGCTTTCCCAGCAGCGCAACAATATCACTGGCATCGATGCGGAAATAACCGCGACCGTGCTCGCGTATGCCAACGACCCGGACAAGGACAATCGCGCTCACCTGGCCGCACTCAAGGCCGAGAGCGCAGCGCTGGGCGCAAGTCTGCGCGCCATGCAGCACGGCCTGATCGCCCCGGAACGCGTGGCGCCGCTGCTGGAAACGATGCTTAAATCGAACCCGCGTCTGCACCTGATTGGCCTGAAGACCTTGCCGGTAAGCGTGGTGAACGAAGCGCCCGCACCGGACGATCCTAAGGCGGCCGCAACAGTCAAAAGCCTGCCGGTGCTGTATCGTCACGGTGTGGAACTGTCTGTGCGCGGCAATTACCTGGACCTGGTCAATTACATGGATGCGCTCGAAGCCATGCCGGCCCGGCTATTCTGGGGCTCGGCGCGGCTGGAAGTGGAAGAGTATCCGCACGCGCGCCTGACCCTGACCCTGTACACCCTGAGCCTGGACCAGAACTGGATGAAATTATGAGCCGCCGTTTCGCTTTCGCCGCGCTGGCAAGCGCCTTCCTGTGTGTGTGTGCCGGCGCCAATGCACAGGGCCTGCCCGATCCGACCCGCCCGCCGGCGGTCATCAGCGCGCCTGCCGCCGCCGGCGCGCCTGCCGTGGCGGCCGGTCCGCAGCTGCAGTCGGTGCTGATCGCGCCTCATCCAGGCGGGCGCCGTATTGCCGTCATCGATGGCCAGACCTTGCGCTTGGGCGACAAGTACAAGGGCGCCATGCTGGCCGCCATGACCGACACCGAAGTGGTACTGGTCCAGGGCAAGCAGCGCCAGGTGTTGAAACTGTTCCCGCCATCCACTCCACGATAGCCGTCACGTCAAAGGCCAGCATGCATAAACTTCTCGTATTGGCAGGTGCCGTTGGAACCGCACTGGCGCTGGCCGGCTGTGAAACGGCGCCCAAACGCGACACGTACGACACCATCAGCGCCCAGCTGACGCCGGCCAAGGCCGGCGCCCCGGCCGTCGACGATGCCGTGGCCAACGCGCTGCTGCCGCCGGTGTCGGCGCTGGCAACCCAGTTGCCCAAGGCGCGCCAGGCCCTCGACGAGCGCTTCAATGTGTCCTTCAACAATGTGCCGGCGCAACAGTTTTTCAATTCCATCGTGGCCGGTACGCGCTACAACATGCTGGTCCATCCCAACGTCAGCGGCACCATTTCCGCCAATCTGAAAGACGTGACGATGATCGAGGCGCTCGACGCCGTGCGCGATATGTACGGCTACGACTACCGCATCGACGGTAACCGCATCAGCATCAAGCCGCTGACCATGCAGACCAAGATGTTCAAGGTCAACTATTTGGTCGGCAAGCGCAAGGGCCAGTCGAACCTGCGCGTGACCTCCACCTCGGTGTCGGATGCGAACAACAACGGCCAGAATGGCCAGAATGGCCAGAACAACAGCAACGGCGCCGACAACAGTGGCGGCAACAACGACCTGGGCAATGGCAGCAACAGTAACCGCCGTCAGCTCGACAGCGCCAATGTCCAGACCAGCCTGGAAAGCGATTTCTGGACCGATCTGCGCACCGCCATCACGGCCATTGTCGGGCCGGGCGACAAGGATGGCCGCAGCGTGGTGATCAGTCCTCAGTCGGGCGTGCTGGTGATCCGCGCCATGCCGGAAGAATTGCGCAACGTCGACATGTATCTGAAGGCGACCCAGCTGTCGGTGGACCGCCAGGTGATTCTTGAAGCGAAAATCCTCGAAGTCGAACTGAACGACAGCTTCCAGAGCGGGATCAACTGGGCATCGTTTGCCTCGTTCAAGGTCGGCCAGGAAAACCGGGTATCGGGTGGCTTCCTGTCGCCGGGTTCTACCCTGAAACCCTTGCCGTTCAGCGGCGGCCAGCCGGACGTGATCAGCGACGGCAGGAATATTGCGGCCAGCACCGGCTTCTCGCTGTCGAACGCCGCCACGGCGGCCGGGTCGATGTTTGGCCTCGCCTTCCAGACCAGTAATTTTGCCGCGCTCATTTCTTTCCTTGAATCGCAAGGGACCGTTCACGTGCTGTCGAGCCCGCGCGTGGCCACCATCAATAATCAGAAAGCCGTGCTGAAGATCGGCACCGATGAATTCTTCGTCACGGGCGTGTCGACCACCACCAACTCGACCGCCACCGGCAACACCGTCAGCCCGTCGGTGACCCTGCAGCCCTTCTTTTCCGGCGTCGTGCTGGACGTGACGCCGCAGATCGACGACAAGGGCAACATCCTGCTGCACGTACACCCCTCGGTCAGCCAGGTCACTACCGTCAACAAGGGCATCAATCTGGGCAGCGCCGGCAACTACAATCTGCCACTGGCAGCCTCGTCCACGTCGGAAATCGACAGCATGGTGCGGGGCATGGATGGCCGCGTGGTCGCCATCGGCGGCCTGATGCGCCAGTCGTCCACGGCGGACAAATCGCAGGTGCCCGGTGCGGGCGGGCTGCCGATCATCGGCAATCTGTTCAAGAGCAAGGCCAATGTGAACCAGAAGCGCGAGCTGGTGGTGCTGATCAAGCCGACGATCGTCGAGAGCGCCAACAACTGGAACCAGGACCTGCTCGACGCCAAGGCGCGCGTGGAACGGCTCGACCCGCGCGGCCAGGAGCGCAACTGACCATGTACACCGCGCACTTCGGGCTACGCGAAATTCCGTTCGGGATCACGCCCGACACCAGCTATTTCTTCACCAGCCCGCATTCGCAGGAAGCCTTGAATACCTTGCTGGTGGCGGCCAAGAATGGCGAGGGATTCATCAAGATCACCGGCGAAGTCGGCACCGGCAAGACCCTGTTGTGCCGGAAGTTCATGGCCACCCTGGATAGCGACTTCGTCACCGCCTACATTCCCAATCCCTTCCTGGAGCCGCGCACCCTGATGCTGGCCCTGGCGGACGAACTGGAAATCGCGCAGGAAAAGGATGTCGACCAGCACCAGATGCTCAAGGCCATCATGAACCGGCTGATGGAACTGGCGGGGCAGGGCAAGCGGGTGCTGCTGTGCCTGGACGAAGCGCAAGCCATTCCCGTGGAAAGCCTGGAAGCGCTGCGCCTGCTGACCAATCTGGAAACGGAAAAGCGCAAGCTGCTGCAGATCGTGCTGTTCGGTCAGCCTGAACTGAATCGCAACCTGGCGCTCGAGCGCATCCGCCAGCTGGCCCAGCGCATCACCTTTCACTATCACCTGGGTCCGCTGTCGCGCGACGACCTGGAATATTACGTTGCGCACCGCCTGCGCGTTGCCGGCTATACCGGCGCGCGCCTGTTCAGCCGCGCGGCGATCCGCCGCCTGTATTCGGCCAGCGGCGGCATTCCGCGCCTGGTGAATATCCTGGCACACAAGGCCTTGATGCTGTCCTATGGCCAGGGCAAGCAGCAGGTCAGCGGCAAGCACATGAATGCCGCCGCGCGCGACACCATGTCGATCAAGCGCCGCGTCTGGCCATGGGCAGCCGGTCTCGCGCTGGCGCTGGCCGCCGCCGGCGGGCTTACCTGGGTGTTGAGAGCATGAGCCTGATTAACAAGATGCTGCAGGACCTCGACGCGCGCGGCACGCCGGGGGGCGCTGCGCTGCAGGCCGAGATTCGTCCAGTGGCGCGCGCCGAACGCAGGATGGCGCTGCCGGTGGTGCTGGTCAGCGCCCTGAGTGCGGTGGCGCTCGCCGTGGGCGGATATTCGGCCTGGCGTTATTATCAGCAGCGTGCGCTGCCCGCGCCCAAGCCGGTGGTGCTGGCCGTGCCCAAGGCGGTTCCTGCGCCGCCGAAGCCAGTCCCGCCTCCGGTCGCGGCCGTCTCCTTGCCGGTCGTCGCAGCCGCGGTGCCGCCACCTGAAGTGCCGAAGCCGGTCAAGACTGTCAGCAAGAAACCGAAGGCCGTCGTCAAAAAAACTGCGCCGGAACCGCCACGCAACAGGCTGGCGGCCGTGAGGCCGGCCGCGCCAAAAGCTTCCGCACCGGCCGCCCCCGCGCGCGCCGAGTCCGAATACCAGCGCGCGCTCGGTGCGATTTCCGAAGGCCGCATCGGCGATGGCATGGCGGCGCTGGAACAGGCGCTGCGCATCGATCCCCGTCACGAAGGTGCGCGCCAGACCCTGGTCGGCCTGCTGATCGAAGCGCGCCGTCTTGATGACGCCATGCGCCATTTGCAAGCGGCATTGGCACTGGACACGCGCCAGCCGGCGATGGCAATGCTCCTGGCACGCCTGCAGATCGAACGTGGCGGCAATGGCATCGAAACCTTGCTGCGCACGCTGCCGGCAGCGGCGGGCAAGCCCGACTATCACGCCTTCCTGGGCGGCGCCCTCCAGCGTGCCGAGCGCTATCACGAAGCGGCTGAGCAGTACCTGGCCGCCGTGCGCGGCGCACCGCAAAATGGCGTGTGGCTGATGGGGCTTGGGCTGGCCTTGCAGGGCGACC
>CBFGOU010000333.1:0-5610 GCA_965650445.1 uncultured Oxalobacteraceae bacterium
TCGGCCAGACCGACGTGGTGCTGGTGCTGGGCGCCAACGACGTGGTCAACCCGGCCGCCAAGGACCCCAAGTCGCCGATTGCCGGCATGCCGATCCTGGAAGCCTACAAAGCCAAGAGCATCATCGTCAACAAGCGTTCGATGGCGTCCGGCTATGCCGGTCTCGATAACGACCTGTTTTACCAGCCCAATACGATGATGGTCTTCGGCGACGCCAAGAAGGTCATTGAGGACATGGTGAAGGCGGTCGACTGACACGCAATTGCTGATCATCGAAAGCGCGCCGCTCTTCGGACCGGCGCGCTTTTTTTTTACTTTTTTGAATCACTGTCTCGTCGCGCGTGCACGGCTTGCTTGCGGCAGCTCTTTGGCATATTCTTGCGGCGTTAAACAGGATTATCGATTGAAACAAATGCGCTAGATTGCTAGCCATGCTCAACTCTCTCTCCGGAACGGGCCTGATGTCAGCCGAGCTCGCTTCCCTCTCAAGGCGTACCCGCGGCCAGGTGGTGAAATCCTGGCCGATTCGGCCGTAGCGCCAGAACCTGCCTGCCGCGGCGACAAACGACGCCGCTTTACTGGACGAATAAGGTTGCCGCCACCGGCAACCAGCTTGCGTATCCGATTGAATATGATCGTCAACCAGAAGGGGGAAATTTGAAGCGTGATACCGATATCACGGCTGGTGTCCGGCCAGCCTGGCCTGGAGCACCCAACCCGCCCGCCGCCCGGGACACCGCCAAACCTGCTTCGCATGCAGAGATCCTGCGGGCATTGGCCCCTTTCGCCAAGCCGGAAAATGCCAAGGGCCTGACGCTTTACCTTGTCGAGTTCGTCTTGTACTGGGGGGCGATCGCGCTGGTCTTGTTCGCCCCATCAATGGCCTGGAAACTTGTCGGCAGCCTTGTCGCCGGACTCAAACTGACGGCATTTGTGACGCTAGGACACGACGCGGCGCATCGCACACTCGTCAGGAGCAAGACCCTGAACAGGTGCTTGGCCTACGCCTGTTTTGTGCCTTGCATGCACAACTACCGCTTATGGATCTGGGACCACCACGAAGTTCACCATCCAGCGACCAATGCCGAGCATTTCGACTCCTACACGCCCTATTCGAAAGACGCGTTTGACCGGCTGCCCTGGCGCAAGCAGATGTTCGAGCGAATCATCCGCGCGCCAAATGGGATCGGGTTTGGCCTTCATTACTTGTTTCAGCGGATGCCGCGCGTGCGCATCTATCCATCGAAAGCTGTGCCGGCCCGACATCGCAAGGCGGCCTGGACTGATTTTTCGGTGCTCCTTGTGTACCACGCTGCATTTCTCGCGCTGCTATTGGCTGCGCCGCGCTTTGCCCCCATCTCGGCCGCAGCGGCAATCGTGCTCGGCTTTGTCCTGCCCATGTTTGTGTTTGCCAGCGTCACCGGCGCGGCACTCTACCTGATGCACACCCACCCCGATATCCCGTGGTTCAAGGGAGAGCTCGACCGCAAAGGCGACGCCGCGGCGCATTACTGCTCGACCCACCTGTCCTTGCCGGCACCGGTGTCGAAGCTGGTGCATCATGTGTTCTCTCATTCCGTGCACCATGCCCACCCGGGTGTGCCGTGTTATCTCGTGCCGCAAGCGCAGCAGCGACTGAACGAACTGCTCGGCGAGCGCGCAGTGTCGGAACCGATGTCCTTTGGCCGCGCCCTTGAAACACTGAAAACCTGCAAGCTGTACGACTTTGAAAAGCACCAGTGGCTCGACTTCAACGGCAGGCCGACGACGGCGCCGCTTAAACTCGGGCGAGCGGATGCGAAGCGGGGCGCATGACGTGCCTCTACGGCCTTTGAATGCACGCCAGTATCGTTCCGCTCTTCATTAAGGACTTGTGTATATTGGGCATTCGCTTCGACGAAATAGCTTGGTACTGGTTCCCACGCCGTCGGCATTCACTAGTGTCCAGCACCTCTGAGCTTTGGATTGAGAGAGTACTGATATGCTGAACGAGGACATCGATCACCCCAAATTGTTTACCCATCTCGGCACGCCCAGCCCATTCTGGCGCCTGAGTGCCGACAGCAACTCCCTGCAATTATCTGGTGAGAAAGACGACACGCCCAGC
Organism: uncultured Oxalobacteraceae bacterium; assembly: GCA_965650445.1. Taxonomy (GTDB): domain Bacteria; phylum Pseudomonadota; class Gammaproteobacteria; order Burkholderiales; family Burkholderiaceae_D; genus Telluria_A. Next base: position 2,107 of record CBFGOU010000333.1, read on the forward strand.
GTCAGCGTGGAGCTGAGCGCTTGCCAGGCCGACGCGATCCGGGCCATGACAGGCGTTACCACCAGCCTGGCGCTAGACGTTGTAGTGCTCGGCACGCACATGAAGATTCACCTGGTCGGCCACAGGATCGACGCGTGGGAATGGGGCGGTACCGCGGCACACTATGGCGACACGGAAACCGTCGCCAGGGACCTGGGTAACGGCCTGACGTTCGCGGAACAAATTGTTTCCGAAGTTAATTCCCTGGTCGTCATTCTTGACAGCAGCGGGAAAATCAGGCGGTTCAATCGGCTCTGCGAGGAAGTCACCGGCCTGACCGAAGCGCAACTGGTGGGCAGGAACGCCCACGAATTGTTCATTCCCAAAGACGTTCGGGCTGAGTCGTGGGAAGCGATCACCGGCTTCTTCCGGAATGAACAGGCCTACGAAGTCATGCGTCCCATTCTCACCAAAAATGGCATGCGCATGATTCACTGGCGGAACAACATCGTACGCTCGGGCTGCGGCGTGGACGAAGCCTACCTGGTCTGTTCGGGGACCGACGTCACCGAAGAGCAGCAGGCCAAGGCGCGCCTGTTCGAGCTTGCCAATACAGATTTATTGACCGGCCTGCCAAATCGTCACGCCATCGAGGAGCAGATTACGCATCGCCTTGCCATCGAGAACGCGGCCCCTTTCGGCCTTATTTTCCTCGACCTCGACAACTTCAAGAAGGTCAACGACCATTACGGCCACATGACCGGTGATGCGCTTCTTAAACTGGTGGCCGCGGCGATCGGCGAGGTACTGACGCCTGGCGATACGGTGGCCCGCCTGGGTGGCGACGAGTTCCTGATGATGGTGGCGCGGTCCGCGCCGATGGCGGTCGAAGCGACGGCGCAACGCATTCTCGAGCGCATGAAGGCACCGTTCAAATTGACCCGCGCGGAAGTGTATTCCGGCTGCTCGATGGGCGTCGCGATGTTCCCCGAACACGGCGATTCGCTGGAAGAGCTGGTGCGCAGCGCCGATACGGCCATGTACGTTGCCAAGGAAGATGGCCGCTGCATGTTCCGCGTATTCGCTCCTGAAATGGACGACAAGGCGAGCGAGTACATGTGGCTCGATGCGAACATGCGGCGAGCGCTGGAAGAAGAACAGTTCGAGCTGTACTACCAGCCAAAAGTGTCCCTGGCCACGGGCCGGACCGACAGCGTGGAGGCGCTGGTGCGCTGGAACCACCCGCAGCGGGGACTGGTGCTTCCGACCGATTTCATTTCGTACGCAGAAGAATCCGGCCTGATTGTCCAGCTCGGGAAATGGGTCCTGGGAGCCGCCGCCAGGCAGGCGGGCGCCTGGACACAACAAGGGCTCAACATTCGGATTGCGGTCAATATGTCCGCGCGCCAGCTGCGCGTACCCACCATTGTCCAGGACTTTGCCGCTGCGATTTCGAGCATTGGCGTACTGCCTTCCATGCTGGACCTGGAGCTCACGGAGAGCTGCCTCATCGAGGACGAGAAGCAGGCCCACCGCTTGATTCACCTGTTCCGGGAGCGCGGCGCGCAAGTGCACATGGACGATTTCGGCACGGGATATTCATCCCTGTCTCAGCTGTCGAGGCTGCCACTGGATGTGCTGAAGCTCGATGGCAGTTTCATCCACTCCATCCATACCGACGCGAAGGCGCGGGCCCTGGTGCGTTCGATGGTCGCTGTTGGTCACGAACTGAACCTGAAAGTCGTCGCTGAGTGCATCGAAACGGAAGCTCAGGCTGATTTCTTGCGACAGATCGGAGTGGACTACGCCCAAGGCAATTTGTTTGGGAAACCAATGCGGCTTGCCGACTTCCAGGCGTGGATGCTGACCTCGAAAAACGACGTGCCGCGCCTGGTAGCGTAGTGCCATCACGACTGGCGATTCGATTCCCTCACACCGCGGCCAGCGACATACGAAATCCTTGAACGTCCCCTGTGTTGCTGCGAGATAAAGCAGCTGCAGGCTTGGCGGCGGGCCAGGCGGTGGCGATCTTTGGCGCGGTTCCGGTTCGTGCTGGCGGTTCGCCGACGGCTGTTGCAGGACTGGCGACCGCAGCGTCGGCCTTCATACCGCGTTTGTCCTGCAGCATCACCAGGCGCTCCATGTAAGCAAGGTCTTTCTCTTCCAATTGGAAAGCCGAGTCGGCCCAGTCCTCGGTAATATCGAGCAGCTCGGATTTGGTAATCGGCAGTACCCGGCGTCGTGCGCGCAGCATGGCGTGGATGCCATTGAGCTTATGACGTATGCCGTCGATGAAAGTGCGCGTGGCAATATACGCTTCTCCCGGCTCGAACACGAGGTCGACCAGCCCCTTCTCGTGATGCCACTCCGCGCTGAAGGACTCGCCCGTGCTGATCAGTTGTTCAGCAAGGCGCATGTGCGCCTTGCGCGCGACCAGCGAATAGGCGCCCATGCCCGGATACATGTTGAATGCGATCTCCGGGAAGCCCAGCTTGACACCTTTTTGGGCCAGTACATATTCATGGGCAAGCGCTGCCTCGAAGCCGCCGCCTAGCGCAGTGCCTTCGACCAGGGCGATTGAAATGGCGTCCACGCCGAATCCCGTCATCGCCTGGTACACCGCGTCGATACAGCTGCGCGCATAAGCCATCAGTGCGCTGCGGTCGCCTGCCCGGATATGCCGGGCGAAAAAGGACAGGTCGCCGCCAACGTTATACAGTCCTGGGACGGTGGACCCGGTCACCCAGAAGTCGATCGGCAAGCCCGATTTTTTCGCCGCACGGACGAGGTTTGAAATGTCTTCTAACAGTTCCGGATTAAAACAGGGGCGTGGGTGTGCGTGCAACATCATCCACATCACATTGCGTTCTGCCTCGTACCAGGCAGACATCTGGGAGAGCGGGCCCGCTTCGATGAAGCGCCGCGTTTTAGGGTGGTTTTGTAGTGGCATGGGAACAACCTATGATCGATGGTGCCGTACCCGACAGGCCGGCCTGAGAAACGAGATTCGTATGGGAGCGAAAAAGCTGGGACAGGATTGGCTGGGCTCAATCACGCTTCAGGTAGCGTGGCCCTTTCATTCAGCAAGGACATTAACGGCAGTCAGTATATCCAGATGGAATCGGACGTGCCGCACGGCACGCACATGCGCAGTGAGGAGGCGTAACTGCTGTCCCAATAGCATTTTTCGTGATTACGATTGGACATCATCGATCACATATTGGCTCAACTAGATGTCAGCTCACCTGACTCAGCGAGCTCTGGCTAGACTCGATAAAGGGCCTCGACCGCAGCTCAAAGTCGTGGCGTTCCGATTGGCGCTGTCCCTGTTAGCTGTGGATGCGCCCGACGCTGACAGCGCTGCACAGGAACGCCTCCGGGGGGGCGCAGTAATTGTCCAGGTAGCGGGTAGCCACGCCGCGGAAGTGATGCAGCCACCCGCGCAGGCGGCTGTGGTAGGCATTCACGTCTGCCAACGAAGCGAACACCGATGACCGCCATTGCACGGCAAGCTGCGCGCTGTGT
>CBFGOU010000334.1:0-5569 GCA_965650445.1 uncultured Oxalobacteraceae bacterium
GGTGCCGGCGCTGCTCGAAGGCGCCTTCAGCTTCGACGTCACCACCAGCGCGCCCGACGTCGCCGCCAAGGACCTGGCCACTCTGCGCCTGAACCTGTTCCTGTACCGCGTCGAACCGAACGCCGGCTGGCGCAACATGGACATGCCGCGCCAGCTGCGCCCGGGCGAAAGCGGCACACCGCCGCTGCCGCTGAACCTGAACTACCTGCTCACCGTCTACAACGCCACCGGCATCGACGCCGACGCCACCAGCCTGCGCGTGCTCGGCGCGGCAATGAGCGTGCTGCACGATCATCCGCTGCTGGGCGCCCAGGAACTGCGCGATACCCTGCTCGACGACGACCTGCAGCCCATCAGCGATGTGGCCGACCAGATCGAGCGCCTGCGCATCACCCAGCTGCCCCTCACCATCGACGACGTCTCCAAGCTGTGGAGCGCCTTCCAGACCAGTTACCGCATGTCGGTGGCCTACGAAGTGAGCGTGGTGCTGATCGACAGCCGCCGGCCCGCCAGGGCGCCGCTGCCGGTGCTCCGGCGCGGCAGCGAGGACAGCGGCGCGCTGGTCGGCGCGCGGGCCGCCGCGGTCCTCACCGGCGTCACAGCGCCGCTCTCGCAGCCGGCTGCGCGCCAGGGCGAACAGCTGGTATTTAGCGGCACCAATCTCGTGCCTGGCGCGCTGCTGCGCATGACCAGCCTGGCGAGCGACCCGCCGCCGCCGCGCGAACTGGCTGCGCTGGCGGGCGAGGGCGGCACCAGCCTGAGCGTGACTTTGCCGGTGGTGCCGGCGCAATGGGCGCCGGGCTTCTACCGCGCCGCCGTGGTCGAACGGCCCGCCGACGCGCCGGCCATCGTCAGCAACGAAGTCGTGTTCGCGCTGGCACCCGGCGTCAGCCTGAGCGCCACCAGCGCCGCCGTGGGCGATACATTGACGCTGTCCTGCAGCCCGCGCGTGCGCCCCGGCCAGCGCGTGCTGGTGCTGTTCGGCGACCGTCAGCTGCCGGCCTCGAACATCGCCAATCCGCTGCCCGACACCCTGCCCAGCGCGATCAGCTTCGTCGTGCCGGATGCCGGCGCCGGTGCCCACGTAGTGCGGCTGCGCGTCGATGGCGTCGACAGCATTCCAGTCATCCTGGCCGGCACCCCGCCGCTTGCGCAGTTCGACCCCGCCCAACAGGTAACTTTGTGATGCGCGACTCCACCACCTGGCTCGCTTCCAACGACCAATACCTGGCCGACGCCTTGGCGTGGCTGCGCGACCGCCTCGAGCGGCTGGCCGGAACCGAGCCCGCGCCAATCGAGCCGCCGCGCCGCCTGATGGGGCGCCTGAAATCGTCCGGCGGCGGCGCGCCCATGCTGAGCGCCCCGGGGAAAGCGCCACCGGAATGGAATCCCGACAGCCCGCCGGCCTTGATCGAACTGGCGCGGCACCTCGGCCTGTCCGAATTCGAGCGCGACGTGGTGCTGCTGACGGTGGCCATGGAACTGGACACCCGCATCGGCGCCCTGTGCGCCCGCGCGCAGCACGACAACACCAAAGCCCATCCCACCTTCGCGCTCGCCTTCACCCTGTTCGACAACGCCGCCTGGGACGCCATGTCGCCCGAGGGTCCGCTGCGCTACTGGCAGCTGGTCGAGGTGGAGCAGGGCGCCCAGGTCCTGACCGCCGCCGCGCTGCGCGCCGACGAGCGCATCGTCAACTACGTCAAAGGCCTGGACTACCTGGACGGCCGCGTCGGCGCGGCGCTGACCAGGGTGGACAGCCCCAACATCATGCTGCCGCCATCGCAGGCGCGGGTCGCGGGGATGCTGGAGCGCACAGTCGGCGCGCTCGACGGCGCCGAACTGCCGGTACTCGAACTGATCGGAACCGACAGCCCCAGCAAAGTCATGGTGGCGCACAAGGTCGCCACAGCGCGCGGCCTGGTGCTGTACCGCGTGGCCGGGGACAGCCTGCCCGCTGCGGCGGCCGAGGTCGACCGCATCGCCCGCCTGTGGCGGCGCGAGACGCTGCTGATGCCGCTGGCGCTCTACATCGATGCCGTCGATACCGAGCGCGCCGAATCCGTGCGCAGGCTGGCCCAGCGCGCCGGCGGCCTGGTATTTCTCGACCTGCTCGAAGCCTGGCCCGGCATCGAACGCGGCACCATCCCCTGCGATGTCGCCCGGCCCACGCCGGCCGAGCAGCGCGATGCATGGCAGAGCGCCCTCGGCGCCCGGGCCGGCGGGCAGCCCGCACGGATGGCCGGACAATTCAACTTCAACCTGTCCGCCATCGCCTCGATCGGCGCGCGCTGGCTGGCCGACGATGCCGGCGATGAGCAAACGCTGTGGGAGCTGGCGCTGATGCACGCCCGACCCGCGCTCGACCAGCTGGCCCAGCGGCTGCAGCCGAAGGCACGCTGGCTCGATTTGAAACTGCCGGCTCAGGAAGAAGCGCAGCTGCGCCAGATCGCCGCGCAGGTCGGCTGGCGCGACAAGGTCTACGACGAGTTCGGCTTTCGCGATCGGATGAACCGTGGCCTGGGCATCAGCGTGCTGTTCGCCGGCGAGAGCGGCACCGGCAAGACCATGGCGGCCGAAGTGATCGCCAACGAACTGGCGCTGCTGCTGTACCGGATCGACCTGTCGGCGGTGGTCAGCAAATACATCGGCGAGACCGAAAAGAACCTGCGCAAGCTGTTCGACGCGGCCGAAGACGGCGGCGCCATCCTGTTCTTCGACGAAGCCGACGCGTTGTTCGGCAAGCGCAGCGAGGTGCGCGACAGCCATGACCGCTACGCCAACATCGAAGTGAACTACCTGCTGCAGCGGATCGAGTCCTACCAGGGCCTGGCCATCCTGGCAACCAATATGAAAAGCGCGCTGGACGGCGCCTTTCTGCGCCGCCTGCGCTTCATCGTCAACTTCCCGTACCCCGGCGCGGCCCAGCGCAAGGCCATGTGGCAGCAGGCCTTCCCGGTCAAAACGCCGGTGACGACGCTCGATTACGACCGGCTGGCACGCCTGAACCTGTGCGGCGGGAACATCCAGAGCGTCGCCCTCAACAGCGCCTTTCTCGCCGCCAGCCGCGGGGAACCGGTCAGCATGGCGCTGCTGCTCGACTGCGCCCGCGCCGAATTCCGCAAGCTCGACAAACCCGTCAACGAAAACGACTTCCGCTGGCAAGGCGGAACTGAAGGATTATCATGACCGTACACCTGCATATCGACCGCGTCATTCTCTCCGACGTGGAACTGGGCCCGGCGCAGCTGCAAGCGCTGGAAGAAGAGCTGCACGAACAGATCCAGGCCAGCCTCGCGCAGCAATGGGAAGGCGTGCAGATCCGCCGCATTGAAGCGGCGGCGGTGCGGCTCGGGCAAGGCAGCGACGGCCAGGCGATCGGCGCGGCCATCGGCGACGCCCTGCGGACAAGCCTGAGCCGCGCATGACCAGCTTTCCGAACTCGCCGCGGCTGCTCAAAGGCGGGATCGTGCTGATCGACCCGGTGAGTGCGCGCGTGCTGCGCGTGATCGCCCTGCAGTACAACCCCGACACGCTCACGCGCAGCCTCACCGTCAACAGCGTGAGCGCCGACGGCGCCGACCGCTCCGACGTACTGCGCCTGAAAGGTCCGCCCACCGAGACGATCAAGCTGGACGCCGAGATCGACGCCACCGACCAGCTCGAATTCCCGGGCGAGAACCGCAACGCGGCCACGCTCGGCATCTTTCCCCAGCTGGCGGCGCTGGAAACCATCATCTACCCGACCAGCGCCCAGCTGCAGGCCAACAACAGCCTGGCCGGTGCCGGCACGCTGGAGATACTGCCGATGGAAACCGCGCTGATACTGTTCGTGTGGAGCCGCAACCGCATCGTGCCGGTGCGCCTGACCGATTTCTCGGTCACCGAGGAAGCCTTCGACGTCAACCTCAATCCGATCCGCGCGCGCGTCGGCCTGGGCATGCGCGTGCTGTCGGTGAACGACCTCGGTTTCGCCCACAAGGGCGGCAGCCTGTTCATGAGTTACCTGCAGCAGAAAGAGCGGCTGGCCGGCCTGTTCGGCGGCGTGGCCCTGTCCACCTTCGGCATAACCGGGATCCCATGATGAGCCAGCACTTTCCACCCACCAGCCGCTACGCGCCCATCCCCACCACGACCCTGGAGACGGCCGGCGGCGCCACCATCGTCTATCTGCAGCGCCGCTTCGTGCCGCAGCCGGAGCGTTTCGCGCTGCTGCAGGAGCACACGGTGGCCGAGGGCGAACGCCTCGACAACGTCACCTTCGCCTACCTGGGCGACCCCGAACAGTTCTGGCGCGTGTGCGACGCCAACCGCGCCATGCGCCCGGACGATCTGATGCAGCTGGGCCGGCGCCTGCGCATCACCCTGCCCGAAGGTATTCCCGGGCTGCCCCATGCTTAAGGGCGTGCACCTGACCCTGATGGTCGGCCCGGCCGTGCCGGTGCCGGTGCCGCGCGACGTGCTGGAGGCGCTCACCGCCGTCGAGGTCAACGCACCCGATGAAGGCGTGGGCGGCTTTTCGCTGTCGTTCACGCTGAATAACCGCTCGGTCCTGCCGACGGTGTTCATGATCGCCGGCGGCAGTCCGATCCCGATCGTCCGCGTGATCATCATCGCCACCGTCAACGGCACTCCCAACGTGCTGGCCGACGGCGTGGTCACCAACACCCAGGTATTGCCGGGGTCCGACGCAGCCCATTCGACCCTGCAGGTTACCGGCGAAGACCTGAGCACCGTCATGGACAAGATCGAGCTGTCCGGGCTGCCGTATCCGGCCATGCCGGGCGAGGCGATTGCCGCCTTCATCCTGGCCAAGTATGCGGCGCTCGGCGTGGTGCCGCTGATCGTGCCCAGCATCCTGATCGACGTGCCGATTCCGACCAACCGCATCCCGGTGCAGCGCGGCACCGACCTGGCTTACCTGCGCTATCTGGTCGAGCGGGTCGGCTACGTGTTCTATATCGAGCCCGGTCCCGCGCCGGGCATGAACATCGCGTACATGGGACCCAAGATCAAGGTGGGCGTGCCGCAGCCGGCACTGAACATCAACATGGATGGCCACACCAACGCCGAGCAGATCACCTTCAGCTTCAATCCGCAGGCGCGCTCGCTGCCGGTGGTGTTCATCCAGAACGAGCAGACCAAGGTGCCGATTCCGATTCCGATTCCCGACATCGGACCGCTCAATCCGCCACTCGGACTGCTGCAGCCGCTGCCGGCGCGCTTCAACCAGCTGACCGGCACGGCAAAACTATCGCCCATCCAGGCCGTGCTGGTCGGCCTTGCGCAGGCCTCCAGATCGGCCGACACCGTCACCGGCACCGGCAGCCTGAACGTGCTGCGCTACGGCCGCGTGCTCAGGGCGCGCCAGCTGGTCGGCGTGCGCGGGGCGGGATTGGCCTTCGATGGCCTGTACTACGTCAGCCAGGTCAAGCACTCCATCAAGCGCGGCGAATACAAGCAGAACTTCACGCTGTCGCGCAATGGCCTGGTCTCGACGCTACCCAGGGTGCCCGCATGAGCGAGACCAACAAATACTTCGGGAAGTACCGCGGCACGGTGGTGCAGA